>SSFW01000157.1 GCA_008015595.1 Nitrosomonas sp.
CGGCAATATCGGTATGACCGCTGTCATTGGCTTTCTCGATTTTATCGAGCCGCAGCCCTACCAGGCGCACCGGCAGCGGCAATTGGGTTTTCAGCTCCTTACCCTTGGGATTGAGCTTGAAATACTCGAAATTGTCCCAGCAGTCGAGAATCAGGAACACGTCTTTTTCCAGGCACCAAGGCTTGGGTTTGCTGGTTTCCAGCAAGCGCGTGCCGCGCCCGACCATTTGCCAGAACTTAGTGTACGAATACACTGGCTTGGCGAACACGAGGTTGACGATCTCGCGCACGTCGATGCCGGTATCGAGCATATCCACGCTGATGGCGATGCGCGGCATGTCGTTGTGGGTGAACTGATCGAGCAGGCCGCCTTTCCCATAAACACGCGGATCGTCCGACACCAGCACCTTGGCCAATTCACCACGATATTGCGGGTAAAGCTTGTCAAAGATTTCTTCCATACGCCGGGCGTGGGCCTTGGTGGCGCAGAAGAAGATGGTTTTACCCGGTAGCACACCATTGGCATCCTTGATGCTCTCTTCCATGAATTCCTTGACGATCAGCGTATTGGTGCCTTTGTTGATCACCTGCTTTTCAAGCTGCGAGCCTTCGAAGTTGATTTCTTCCACTTCCTTGCCCTGCAGGATCAGCTTTTTCTGGTCTTCCAGCGTAATGGTGCGCTTGCTGATCCCCTCCATCTGAAACTTGGTCTGAATCTTCATGACCTGAAAGTTGCAGAGGTAGGGCGGCACATTGTTCACGGCTTCTTCAAAGGTATAGGCGAAAGTCGGCAGGCCGTCTTCACAATGAAAAAGCTGGAAGGTGTTGTGGTCGATGATGTCGGTCGGCGTGGCTGTCAGACCCAGCGTAATGGTTTTGAAATAGTCGAGTACTTCGCCAAACGTGTTGTATATGGAGCGATGACTCTCATCGACGACGATGAAATCGAAAAAGTGCGGAGACAGGTGTTGCGATTCATCCCGAATGATATTGAGCATAGTGGGATAGGTAGCGACATACACGCGGCGGTCTGTGGCAATCAGCTTCTCGCCTGCATTGGGCCAGCGTGGCTCGTTGGGCATATGTTCCTTGAAGGCCGTCAGTGCCTGCTCACGCAGCGCGATGCGGTCAACCAAAAACAGCACTTTCTCAGCATGACCCGCACGCATCAGTGCATCGACCATGGCAATGCAGGTACGGGTTTTTCCGGTTCCAGTAGCCATCACCAGCAGAAAATCGCGCTTTTTTTGTTCGATGCCTTCAAGCACTGAGCGAATCGCACGGATCTGGTAATCGCGGCCAGCAATAGCGGTATTGATGAACTCTTGTGTCAGCGGTTTACGGTTGCGACGAATGTAAGCAAAGCGCTCCAGATCGCCACGCGTGGGAAAGCCGACGACCTTCCGTGGCGGCGTATTTTCCAGATCCCAGAAATAGGTTTCGTGGCCATTGGTATAGAAACAAAACGGCAGCTCGCCACCCAGTTGCTTCTGGATGTTGTAGCAGTACTGCTTGGCCTGCTCACGGCCCAGGGCAGCATCCCGAGCGGTTTTCTTCGCTTCGATCACCGCAAGCGGTTTCCGGTCCTTGCCAAGCAAAACATAATCGCTGAACTGATGCCCCTCATAACGCGTGCGCGGCTCGGCAACCTTTTCTGGAAGCGGAGTCAAAATATCGAATTCTTCAATGACCTGAGTTGGATCTTTGACGTTCCAACCCGATTGCGCCAGTAGCCTATCAATCAACTCCGAACGGGTTTGCGCTTCAGTCTTGGTCATGCATCAATTTTCTCTAAAGACTATCAATATTACAATTATAGGGAATTTCGGAAAATTATTTTTCCGGGAAAACCATAATTCATAACCCATTAATCAATATTAATTCTTGAGGTTGCTATTTTGACTATTTTATTACTATCGCCATTAGAGAAGCAGGGTATTATTACTCTATTGACAGGGGCGAGCTAGTGGATGACCCTTTTGATTTCAAAGGGTGTGAGAAAAGCGTGAATAACCTGCGTGTGATGGAAACAACCTCGGCAGGCAACTATTGCATTGAATGCAACCCAATCATGTTGCCTTCCGTATCCATAGCAAGCGCAATAAATCCATACTGCCCAATCGAGAATTTATCCCGTACCAATTTACCTCCAGCAGCCGCAACCCGTGCTGCCTCATTGGCACAATCCGCACACATGAAATAGACCAACACTGAATTACCGCCCGAAGGGCCATCTTTCATATTTACAATCGCACCTCCACAACCCATTTCATCTTTTAACATAAAGAAACTCCACATATCAATCTCCATTGCTTCAGGACTCGTTAGCTGTTCAAGTTTGACTTGAAATACATTTTCGTAAAATTTTTTAGCACGTGCTATATCTTGGACATAAATTTCAAACCAACCGACAGGATTTGTTTTCATTTGATGTTCTCCTTAAAATTCATTGGATGCAGGCTGACTCTTATTTTAAGTAAATCAGCGCTATATTGGTTAAAACTTTTTCGATCTGAGGGAATTTTTTTATTCTAGCAAATAATGGGGTCAAGTCTTGCATTAACATAAATATTTGCTACCTATTCATCTACTCTTAACAGCCTAAGATTTGATTAGTTGAAATTTATAGCTAGCGGATTGGGCTAGAGTAATAACCACAATAAAATTGTACTCGTTCCAAAAGAACTGAGTCATCACTAAATACTTAGATAGCTTTACCAGTAATATCCCAGACATCATTCAATGTTTCCTGAGTAATGTAGCCACCCAATAAACAAAAAATTGTTACCATTAATTGGAAACTGTTGGAAATGATTGCGATACTAAAAGAATGGTGGAGAAAACGGTAGAGACTTGACATATACTTTTTCTCTCTACCATTTTTAATTTGGATGCCATGAAACTTACTGGTTCTGAAGCAAAAAGAATACTTCTCAAGAAAATCAGTGCTGATTGTAACAAGAAACGAACATGATCCTTATTCGTAATAATTTCTGAGAAATTCACTTAATAACGAGTAGTAGGTTATATATGACTCGAGGAGATTCAAGAAATTTGTGGCAATTCAGAATAAACTGCTTATTTGAGTACTCTGAATTACCTAATGGATAATCTTTTTACCAAATACAAAATATCAGAATGGTAAATTAATTCTTACGCTTTTTTATTAGATTTAAGGAAGAAGAAGGTGATACCGGCAGCGATTGCAAGCGCGCCTAAAATATAAGGTAGATTCGATTTTCCTCCTGTCCCTACTGCAAACGGAAAGCGCGATACATATTCATCTTTCTCGCCCTTTATCGTGACCAACCCTACAAATTTACCTGGCTCCGGGAAATTGTGCTCAAATGTCACCGATCCATTCGAGTATACTTTGGGAGGAATGTGAAACACCGTTATTGAATCGATATTTTCATCACTGCCTACATCTCGAATAACCCTCACTTCGGTTGTCATCGGTCGTAATTCTTCATTGATATAATCAAGCGCTACGACAGTACGGCCTGTCACCGGTATATCTTCACAGAATTCTTGTTCTTGCGAGCTCTCAGGCTGATAACCCGTGAAGTGCATGGTGTAAGGCCCTATCGTTAGTTTGCACATGTCTTCAGCTAACGATAATCCACCATGGGCTTGAATCTGCATTGAATACATTAACCCTATGATCGCAATTACTCCAAACTTACTACTTAATTTCATCAACTTTTGAATCATGCTTTGTCCTCTTCGATCAACTATAAATATTTTTATTATATGATTATTTTATTCCCTAGAATACTTGCTTTCATCCCTTACGTCGTGAAGCTAACCAATTACGTACGCGTTCTGAGCGAATCACTTTGTAAATTATCCACGCCAATATGATTAATGCCATAGCGGGTGCTATGGAAGCTCGAATCACTTTAAGGTAATCAATCATTTCTACACGTAACTTATAGTGAAAGTGCATTGGCGGTATACCTTCTGCAGTAACATGGACTACATATTGCCCTTTCTCTAATTTGCTTACGCCACTGATCACACCATCTGGATAATAATTGGCATTTAGTTGCGTTATCGTCTCGCCTTCTTTATCGCTTCCCTTCACCACTTTAATCGATACGGGCATATTGCGTAGCGCTGCATCGATCAAGTCTACGACTAAATAAGTATCACCTGCCAAAGGTATCTCGGTGCAGTAATGTCCTGCTTCGTCATATTGCGGCTGGTAGGTGCTTAAGTGAATCATATTTTCACCGATCTGGCGCGTACAGCTATCTTCTTCGAGTGAAACCCTTCCATGCGCTACTGCTTCACTAGGGGTATAAAGCATCGCAATAAGAACCAAGGCCATAACCGCTGCCGTTGTCATTTGCTTTATCACGACATGCTCTCCTATTTATCTATTAAGAATTCATTGCCTATAAAAAAACCGGCACATCTCCTGCCTTTTGACAGAGCGATGCGCCGGCTTTGACTTACGTTTACTTCAGCTACTAATTATAGCTTGGTAAATACTGGGATAACCGGTCCAGCAATACTATTGATATGACGGTTTCCATCTTCATCCCATGACATCAACAATCCACCAAAACGGCTTTCTGGGTCACCCAACAACGCCATCAAACGTTGAATTTCCCATAATGCATCTTTTGCTTCCATTTTAATGGTTTTGGTTTCGCCTGGTTGTACAGGAGTTTCATCATCAAATGTTAACCCAATCGCGATCAACTCACGAGGATAACCTGGGTCAAGATATTGACGACCATACGCGTTGATGAAACGAATACCTGCTGTCGTGAATTCACCAAACTTAACTGGGCTGTCACCATTGTTGGTCACTTCCATTGTTACACGTAATGCACGTCCAGGTACGTCGTAGTTAGCATACGTTACTCTAATCGCAACCGGATTCGGTGCAACTGGTAACGGATCTACTTTCGATTCACCCGCTTGAATAGGTACCGTGTAAGGATGCTTGTTTTCGGTATAACGATAGCTACCCCATACTAATGCACAGGTCAGAATCGCCATTGCCCAAGCAAGCTTCTTGTCCATCGGATCAAGCAGAAGATCATCACCATAGGCTGCTAAAACGCGCGCACGTGGTAAGAACATTGGACGGATAACAAAAATGCCAATCCAAGTACAAGCCATGGTCATCCAGATGATGTGCCATGTCATACTGTTAGCAAAGTTGAAGTTTTCAGAATCGATTGTTTCACCCGTCAATAATTTGAGTGGGTTAGTAAAATCGTCCCAGCTACCGGAGATGTTCATCCATGCACCTGGACCCGCAATTGGACCTGCACCATGAACACTCAACATCGAGTGCATATGATGACGACCAGGAATTCTCGCTTTCAGATTCGCTTTGAATTCATAGTCACGACCAACTTGTAGTGGACCTGCAATAAACCATGGTTCACCATTAATCGTAGTGCTCAAGCGAACATATACTGGGCTTGGGCTACCTACGTTAAAAAATGCACGTTCTGGTTTAGATGCAGCACGTGGCCAATCTTCTGCCAAATGGAATTTACCAGAAATTGAAGCCATGTCATTAACTTTGGTAACTTCTGGTCCCCATTTCATATCGTACCATTGAACCGTACGCATCCTTAAGAACGGCTCTTGTGAACGTTCACCATGTGCAGATACTGGCGCAATATCAACAACCAGTGTCATTGCCAATGTTGCTGCTGCATAAGCTACTCCATACAGCCCTAATACACTACGTTTGTATATATTTTTTATATTCATTATTTGATCCCCTGTGCAAAACCTTCTTCACCAAATGCGGTAACGTCATCTCTTTGCACAACACGACCTCTTTTACCTTTAACGTAAAAGAAAGCGGTGCAATAGACTTTGCCTAGGTACCACCAAACAACAAACATCAGCATTGATACAAACGCTGAGAAGAACGCTGCAATTACGGTTGTATGACCACCGAACGTACGGAGTGAACCTTGTTCGATTAAGCGAACATATTCAGGAGTACCGGTACGTACATACATGTGTCCCATATAGTCAGCCATCGATAACAATGTACCTTCAACTACGATTGGTAAATGGGTCGGTCCAAAAATAACCCAGTTGCCTGGATAGAAGAACAGCCCAAAGAACCCACCACCGATTAACGCTGTCACGAGCCAGCTACGGGTTAGATATAAAGTGATATCTAACATTAACGCACCTGGAATCATGATTGATGGAATTACAAAGTTAATTGGATAGTGTGACCACCAGTAGAAACCCCAGTAACGTGTGAGCCATTCACCAACTAATAAGCACACGATACATAAGGTTGCACCAAACGGTTGACGATAGTTAACCCATAGATAGTACATAAGTGCAGAGCAGTATGTAATACCAACAATCGGTGTAACTACTGGCCACCATTGACGATCTTTCCAGTCAAGCCAGAAGTCCCAGTCACCTGCCAACAACATAAAATGCATGTGATAGGTACCTACCAGCAATATACATAAAAGCGGAAAATAAATTAAATCTATTGACCGTGACATGTGGATCGCTTCTGGCGGCATTTTAGCCGCTTTCAGAATTTCATTTGTTTGGAACATGCTCGTCAAAAAACCTTCCGGTTTTGATAACAGCGGCACAAACAGAAACAAAACGGGTATCGCTAATAATACCCATATTATACTTTCATTCATAAACAACTCCCTCCCTTTTGTAGCTTGTAATTTGAATTTAACATGACGGCCCCTCTTTCTCTATTGGTTACATACACAACTTTAACTCAACTATTAATATTAACTCGATAGCCTTCGCTTTCAGTCGCTACTCCCCGTTTCCTACCAGCCAGCAGGAAACGGGAAATTCGTCTATAACCCTAGTCGATTAAGGTACTATTCTGTTATTCAGGATTTCTTTACTTTGGTTATTCCAGATTACGTCTGTTAAATTCGAGTAACGGGTTATGATCTGAGCAGCAATACCGCCTGAGAATAATCCAGACCAACCCAGAATCACAAATCCCCAGTGTAATGGCGCGCTAAAGAGCTCTTCCATAAACCAGAAAGCATGACCCCATTCGTTCAATCCAACGTTTGGCAGAATCATTAATGGTCCTGCAATCGCCATAACGAGTGGGAATGAAATCCCTCTGCTATACAAAGGCAAACGTGTCATCGCATACAGGTATGATGCAACACCGCATACAATGTACATCGGGAATGAACCATAGAACACAACCACATGACTTGGTGTGAAACTGGTATCACGGATAATTACTTGGTGCCATGATGCATCTTGTTCAGTGAAGAAACTACCGCCCCAGTATACGCCGAAGAGGTATACACATAGCCACATCATCCAGTAAAAATAACGTTTGATCTCTAGTTTGGTATCAAGCGAATCTAACTGTTCTTTTGTGTCACGGGTTTTCCAAATCCAACCCCAGGTAATCAACGCAAATAAAGGCATAACCGTCATGTGTACACGCCACAATCCCATCCATACCTTATCAAATGCAGGTTCCATCGAGTCCATACCATGAGAGTATGCAAATGTACGTTGATACCAGATCCAGAAGATCGCTACCAACAACATCGTTAACATCCCATATTTGTACCATTTTGAATCGTACCACAACGACATGTCATAGCCACGGGTGCTTGACGCTGCGCTGCTCGTTCCCATCGTAGTTGCCATTTAATTTCCTCCTGTTTATTACATTTTAGTTTGAAATAGTAATACTACTTACAATCCTCCATCTCGATTCCCTCAAGATCTCAAGATCCTAAATAGTATCACCTACACATCAGCCATAACCACAAACACTTTAAGGCCTTTGCATTCCTTTCGACTAAACTACTCTCTTTTTGTTCCAGAAATAATACTTGCTAACCTTACTCTGGCTACACCCTACAGGTTAGTCACCTTATCCATTTTAGTCAAGTAGTTTTTCCATCACTCCTCCGGGAATTTAGGATAGTCACCTCTAGAATAGGGCTTTATAGCTTTTCCAAAACAAAGGGTTAAAATTCTTTTTTTAAAGATTTAACTTTTCTTTGTAATTATTTCTTTCAAGAGAAAATGAACCACCAAGAAGAATATTTTTCTTAAAATTACTTTTAGTGTTCTTAATCCATAATCCATTCATCCGAGGAATTAGATTAAAATAAGGCTGACACAAGGAATTAAATACAACATTCTCATTTAGTGACAACAAATGGCTATTACGACGTCAATTGCTAAAACTGACTTGCTTAAAGAACAAATTTTCAAAGCGGCTAGACTGTTACAAACTGGCAAGAACATTGTTTTCCCAACTGAAACAGTATACGGGTTAGGAGCTGACATCACTCACCTCAGCGCAGTTGATCGAATATTTCAAATCAAGGAACGTCCCACTAATCACCCTCTGATCGTTCATTTTGCAGATTTGGGGCAAATAAGCCATTGGGCAGAAAATATACCCAGCCAAGCCAAGAAACTAATCGAATATTTTTGGCCAGGCCCCCTTACGATAATTCTTCCCAAAAGTCGGCACGTACCTTATTGTGTAACGGGTGGTCAAGATACCGTAGGTTTGCGCATACCTGATCATCCAGTTGCTATCGCTTTATTAAAGGCATTAGGCCCTCAAAAAGCAGTCGTAGCCCCTTCAGCAAATCGATTTGGCTGCTTAAGTCCAACAGCAGCGCTTCATATCAGTAAAGAAATCAGTGCTGAAGTAAGTATGATACTGGATGGGGGACCTTGTAAAATAGGGTTAGAGAGTACGATTATCAGTTTTTGCGATCTAAAACCTGTTCTCCTCAGACCGGGAGGCATTCCTTTGAATGCAATAGAAGAAATACTTAATCAAAATATAATTGTCTCAGTCAATCATAGCAATAATTTACGAGCCTCGGGAACCCTTGCGTCCCATTACGCGCCCAGAACTCCCCTCGAAGTTTGGCCAACAGAAACTCTCCAACACCGAGTTGATGAGCTATTGAATCAAAGATACCGCGTTGCTATTCTCTCTTGGTCTGAAGCATTTTATTCACAACATCAAACTACTGAGAAAATAATTAAGTCCCTTAAACACCATCGAATGCCTTCTGATCCATTTGATTATGGCTATCATTTATATGCCAAACTTCATCACTTAGATGATGAGGGCTATGATCGCTTATTAGTCGAAATGCCTCCCAGCCTTCCCGATTGGCTTGCTGTTCATGATCGATTACAACGTGCAAGTCATCATTTTGCGATACGCTAATATAATAAAAGGTAATAATTAATGCCATTATCTGCAGTTTTATTTGATGTTGATGGAACACTTGCTGACACAGAACGAGATGGACATCGTCTTGCTTTCAATTCCGCTTTTAAAGAACTTGGACTCAATTGGAATTGGGATATCGAGCTCTATGGTAAATTGCTCCAAATTACTGGCGGCAAGGAAAGGATACGCTATTACATTGATCATTATTCGCCAGAAATATCGAAAAATACCAACTTAACTGACTGGGTTGCGGAATTACACAAAACCAAAACAAAATATTTCTTACAATTATTGTCAGAAGGTAAAATCCCCCTACGTCCTGGCGTTGCTAGGCTAATTCAAGAATTGCGCAATAACGCTATTAAAATAGCGATTGCCACAACTACAACCCCAGAAAATGTTTATGCACTTTTAAAGTCAACCTTAGGTGAAGATTCACCAAGTTGGTTTGATGTTATTGGCGCTGGAGATATTGTCCCTCATAAGAAACCCGCTCCTGATATTTATCATTGGGTTCTTGATAGGCTCGATTTAACGCCAGCCGAGTGCATCGCTATAGAGGATTCAGAAAATGGGCTTAGAGCTTCGCTTACAGCGAATATCACTACTATTGTTACAACGAGTGAATATACACACTCACATGACTTCAAAGGTGCGGCTGTAGTTTTAACGGACTTAGGAGAACCTAATAAGCCTGCGACCATCCTTGCAAATTCTTTTTTTCCCGAACCCAAATCAGCGTCGATCGATATTTCTTTTTTAGAAACAGTTATGAATAATCAGTGCAAGTAGTAATTTTTTATTATTCACCTTCTTTTTGCTTAGCCGCGCCAAGTAAAAGCGATTTAGATAATTGATTCCTCATAGTAAATGACCAATTCACAAAAAGCGACTCGCAATAAATACTACTTGAATAATCACTGTCCTGATTGTGGTAGTAATCGTATTCACCGATCCAGATTAAGACCTGGAGAGCGTTCACCCTCTAACTGGAATCTTATGCCGATGAGATGTCGTGATTGTAAAGCACGTTTCTGGGTTAAAAATCGTGATGCTTATATTGTTGCATCCGTTGTTTTTATCTGTAGTTTGCTCTTAATTACATTTATCTGGATCATTATTTCACTCGACGAAATATCGATAGACGGAAAAAAATTTGATAAGCAACTTGCTTCAAATCAATCTACTGCAAACCAGTCATCTAATAGTTTTCCCACAACCTATCCTAAAGCAGCAATTGAAGCAACAAACACTCAACAGAATGGTGTAGTTAATCAATCAATGCCAGCCGAAACTCAATATAGTTCTGATGATGCTCACCATCACATGATTAATCTTTTTCTAAATAGAGCTAATGAGGGCAATGCGGAAGCTCAGCATCAACTTGGTCAACTATACTTGACAGGAAATGGAACATTGCAAGATTTTGAAGAAGCGGTGAAATGGTTCAGTCTCGCTGCAGAACAGAACCATGCACCCGCCCAATATGAACTAGGCTTGCTCTATCATATTGGACAAGGTGTCAATATTGATAATGAAAAGAGCTATATGTGGCTCAATTTGTCAACCGCTGGAGGGTATGAACAAGCTATTCTCGCACGTGATAAAGTAGCTCGTTCATTGAATCCAGCGCAGCTCGTTCAAGCACAGAAAGCTGCTAAAGAATGGCTCAATACAAGAATCAACAAAAAATGAATCGATATTTCAATGAAGCAACTCTGGTCGCATCCTCAAAGGCTAAATTGATTTAACCATATCTTCAACAACTTTCTTCGCATCGCCAAATACCATCATCGTTTTGTCCATATAGAACAAATCATTATCCAAGCCCGCATACCCTGCTGCCATGCTGCGTTTTACTACAATAACAGTACGTGCTTTATGTGCTTCTAGAATAGGCATGCCATAGATTGGACTCCCTGGAACATTTGCCGCAGGATTAACCACATCATTTGCTCCTAGCACTAATACAACATCTGTAGTTGAGAAATCGCTATTAATTTCTTCCATTTCTTGGACTTGCTCATAAGGAATTTCAGCTTCAGCCAACAATACATTCATGTGGCCCGGCATTCTACCTGCCACAGGATGAATGGCGAAACGCGCATTAACCCCTTTCTTATGAAGCGCCTCGGCCAATTCCTTGACAGAATGCTGTGCACGAGCCACAGCCAAGCCATAGCCCGGAATTATAATCACGCTATCAGCATTGCTCATTAGAAAAGCCGCATCTTCAGCGCTACCACTGCGATAGGTCTTTTGAGTGCCATCACTTGCAGCCTGACTACCAGCGTCTCCGCCGAAACCACCCAGTATGACGGAAAGGAAGGGGCGATTCATCGCTTTACACATGATGTAAGAAAGAATAGCACCTGAGCTACCCACTAATGAACCTGCAATTATCAGCATCGGATTGCCTAATGAGAACCCAATTCCGGCTGCCGCCCAGCCTGAATAAGAATTCAGCATTGATATTACGACCGGCATATCAGCACCCCCGATTGGAATAATGATCAGGAATCCAAGCACAAAGGCGATAGCCGTCATTGCAATAAATGCTGTCCAGTTGGTTGTCTCGCTAAAAAAGAACCACAACCCGAAACCAATCATCACAATAGCAAGCAACAAATTAATCGCATGCTGTCCTGAAAAAATCACAGGAGCCCCGCTCATTTTTCCAGATAATTTCAGAAACGCGATGACAGAACCTGACCAAGTCATTGCACCGATGAAAGTACCGAGAAATAGCTCTAATTTACTACCCATAGGCAGTGTCTCGGGCAAACCAAAGGATACCGGGTTATTGACCGCAGCAATAGCAATAAACACCGCCGCTAGACCGACCAATGAATGCATGAACGCCACTAACTCCGGCATTGCAGTCATCTGAACACGATTCGCAACGATTGAACCGATAATACCGCCAATTGCAATGCAACCCAATATCAGCATCCAATTCTGGGTAATCGTCAAGGTCGTTGCAACCGCGATCGCCATCCCAACCATCCCAAACAAGTTACCTCGACGGGATGATAAAGGCGAGCTTAGCCCCTTTAGGGCTAATATAAAAAATACTGCTGCAACGAGATAAGCTAGAGCAATAAAATTAGCTGACATTTATGCGTTTCCTTTCTTATCTTTTTTTCTAAACATTTCCAACATACGCTGCGTAACGAGGAAACCGCCAAATACATTAATTGAAGCAAGCACCACAGCAATCGCTCCCAACCAGACTCCCCAATCAGCCTCTAATGGGCCTGCAGCAAGCATCGCGCCAACTAAAATAATGCTCGAAATTGCATTCGTTACCGACATTAAAGGGGTATGCAAAGCGGGGGTCACATTCCATACGACATGGTAGCCAACGAAAACAGCCAGCACGAATACAGTAAGATGAATTATCGTTGGATCAATATCACCAATCATGTTTATTCCTCATAAGATTTATCACTTAAAATAACTTGTTCAAGTATCACGCTTTTTTAGCTAAGTCGCCGCCGGAGCAAACCATAGTTCCTGCAATAATTTCATCTTCAAGATTAATATTGAGTTCACCAGTTTTTGCATCCAACATCAGATTTAAGAAATTCATTAAGTTACGCGCATATAAAGCACTCGCATCCGCAGCAACTAAACCTGGTAAATTAGCAACCCCTATTAAATGCACACCATACTTGGTAACCGTTTTATTCAGCTCAGATAAGGGACAATTCCCTCCCGCTTCAACAGCCATATCGACAATCACGGAGCCCGGTTTCATTGCTTTTACAGTTTCTTCTTTAATCAATACAGGCGCTGGCCGCCCAGGAATTAAAGCCGTGGTAATGATGATATCTGCCGCAGCTGCTCGTTCATTAATTAATTCCCCTTGCCGACGCTTATAATCGTCCGACATCTCGGTTGCATAGCCACCAGCTGTTTCTGCTTTTGCTTTTTCTTCATCTGTCAGTGGGACTTCAACGAATTTTGCACCTAGACTTTCAACTTGCTCTTTTACCGCTGGACGTACATCGAATGCTTCAATAACTGCACCCAAGCGCTTCGCTGTCGCAATTGCTTGCAACCCAGCAACACCGGCTCCTAGAACCAGAACTCTTGCCGCCTTAACTGTTCCCGCTGCGGTCATGAGCATGGGAAAAAACTTTTGATAGGTATCCGCAGCGATGATAACTGCCTTATAACCACCAATATTTGCTTGCGATGAAAGCACATCCATACTTTGAGCTCGCGAAATTCGTGGCAACTTTTCCATCGCAAATGCTGTTACACCCCGTCCTGCCAGAGTGCTAATTCCATCAGTGTGATGAGGTGACAATAACCCGATTAGCACTAAATCTTTGCGCAACATAGGCAATTCATCAGCAGTTGGTCCTCGAACCTTCAGAACGATTTGGGCCTGGCTATACACTTGAGCAGCATCACTAACAATCACTGCGCCTGCCTCTTGGTAAGCATTATCTGGAATACTAGCACCCGCTCCTGCGCCAGTTTGGACCAATACGGTATGCAACCCCTTAGCAGTATATTTTTTTACTGTTTCTGGCGTAGCTGCGACCCGCGTTTCTCCCGCAAAAATTTCTGCAGGTATGCCTATGTGCATTGATTATCTCCCTTATTTTCTTTCAAACCAAATAATTAAAAATACTTTCAATTGTCTTGAATGTATCATTATAAATCAATCCAAGTATCGGTATTCAATTGTATTTTTCACTGTATTTATCTTTTTTATTTTTAATTTAAATGCTGAAGGCAATGATTAATCCAATGTCTCGTCAATTTTTCCTGCACGCTATTCTGTTTTAAACGTGAAGCCAATCCTCCAAAATCAACCGAATCAAGTTCCTGATCTTGATTAAAACAAGAAAAAACATAAGTTGTTTCGCCGGTTTTAGGGTCTTTATGCGGTTGCAAGCATTGAGCACAGATTTCTTTCATCATGCATTGCATTGGCGAATTAATTGAACCAATTGCAAAGTGACTATCCTTCAAATAAGGTTTTAACTGTTGATGTCGGGCAATACCGACTGCGGCCATCATCCGATCAGACCCAATTGCAATGATTCGGTCCGCATCTTTCAGCAATATAGACTGAGAACCTAAAGCACCGCTACCATAAGCAACCATCGCCTGTACAATATTACCAACAAAACTAAAATCACCTTGCCGAGAAGGTTCAAATCCGGGCTGTTCATCACAACACCATACAATGGTGTCTGCTGCTGCTTCAATTTCAGCTACTTTGTAACGGTCAACTAGCTTTTTATAACCTGCAAAGTATAAAACCTTACAGCCTGCAGCACGCGCTGCTGCTCCAATCGAAAATAAGACTGCATTACCCAGCCCTCCCCCGACTAACACTACGGTTTCATTTTGGAATATCTCAGTAGGTGTGCCAGTAGGGCCCATCAAAATTACCGGATCACCAGGATTTAATAACGTACATAAATCAGCCGATCCACCCATCTCCAATGCGATTAATGACACAAGCCCTTTCGAATTATCAACAGAGGCCCCTGTCAAGGCAATCCCTTCCATCGCTAGACGCGTATTTACTGCAATCTTAGATAGTGTTGCAAAATTTTGGAAACGATAAAATTGACCTGGATGAAAATGTTTCGCAGCTAATGGCGCATGAACGATTACTTCGACGATATTAGGCGTCAACCGTTCTACCTTATATACTGCTGCCCTGAGTTGGCGATTCAAATTATCGATAAATTCATGATCTACTTGGGGATTCACTGGCTTAACTTGACTTAAAACCCCACTCACTACCGAGTAACCTTGCTTAGCACTCGCCATCGCTTTCACAACATTGCCAGAATACGATGGATGAAGATCGCCAAAAAAACTAATAAACCGCCCATCTGAGCAACGACTTAACAGAACTGCTGGCGTTTCTGGCTTAGGGTTACCCTTGGTGATACTAACTGGATTACCTCTTTCATCGCACGCAGCGAAATAACGTCCGTCGAGCTTAAAATACTTTTCATCTTCTCGAGCTAGTACAGTATTCGGTTGGGTTCCTGCAGCAACAAGAATAGCACGAGCAGGCAATTCAACTTCCTTGGATTGATGCCATTTGCCATTTTCATCCATGGACTGAACAGAAAATCGAATTGACCGCGCATGTTCCCATTGATCTAATTCGATTCGTACCGGTGTCAGACCCTCAGCAAACCAGATTCCTTCCTCCAACGCTTTCTCAACTTCTTCATGGTTTAAGGTATAAGAAGGACTATCAACGAGTCTTTTACGATAAGCGAGTGTTGCGCCACCCCAAGCTTGTAATAACTTTATAATATTAGCATCGCGCCCTTCTTTCTGCGCCTGAAGTCGCTCTGCTCGAATTGCACGCGCATGCATCAAAAATTCCGTTGCAATTTCTCGTTCTTCTTCATCCCAACTCCGTTGGATAGAATCTTCCCCTTGAACTGCAGCAAGAGTTTCATAGCGCTGCAAAAATTTCTCTACTTGAATAGGGTAATATGCAAGCGACTCAGTCGCAGTATCAATAGCCGTTAATCCCCCGCCAATCACTACAACAGGTAAACGTAACTGCATATTAGCAATCGAGTCTGTTTGTGCCGCCCCTGTTAATTGCAATGCCATTAAAAAATCCGATGCGGCTCTCACACCCCTTGCCAATCCATTGGGTAAATCCAGTACTGTCGGACGACCTGCCCCTGCTGCCAATGCAATATGGTCAAAACCCAGATTCAGCGCATCATCCGCCGTCAGCGTTCCACCAAAACGTACCCCGCCAAAAAGCGCAAACTCGTTACGACGCTCTAATAACAATCGAATGAATTGCAAGAAATTTTTGTCCCATCGAACGGTAATACCATACTCGGCAACGCCACCAAAACCACCTGGCATGCGCTCATTCAGATCAACCCGTAGCGAATTACTATCATAAATCGCAGCAAATGGAACACGCGTACCATTGAGATCAATGCCACTCATTTCTTTAGGTAATGGCTCAATCTTTAATCCATCGATTCCCACTACCGTATGACCATCATTCATCAAATGGTGTGCAAGCGTGTAGCCAGCTGGTCCCATACCAACAACTAGCACCTTTTTACCCGTTGCTGGTTTAGGTAAAGGTCTTCGCAAGTCGAGTGGATTCCAGCGCGTTAACAAACTATAAATCTCGAATCCCCATGGTAACTCCAGCACATCTTTGAGTGTTCGGGTTTCTGCTTGAGGAATATTAACCGGGACTTGCTTTTGATAAATACATGATTTCATGCAATCGTTACAGATACGATGCCCAGTTGCGGCACACATCGGTTTATCGAGCACAATCATCGCTAAACTACCAATTGCGTGACCTTGTGTTTTAAGCTTATGAAACTCTGAAATTCTTTCTTCTAACGGGCAGCCAGCTAATAAAACGCCCAACTCACTTTTTTTGAATGAAGGTAATTCTTCTGGGCTTTTAGGTTTCTGGATAAATCCTTTAGAGCAAGAATCCTTACCCTGTTCATGACACCAAATGCAATAATTCGCTTCATCCAGTGCACCTACCAAATCGGTCCCTGTATCTGTCAGTGAAAACCCTTCTCGGTGACGTAAATGGTCTAAACGATGCAGCGGAAAACCCTTTTCATTATCTGTTGACAGCGTCAATAAATGTAAAAAATCTAATTTTGCGGGTGTTTTAAATAAAATACCCGCTTGAGTATGCATTTGACCCTCAGGAGTTCTTAAAGCCCAAGCTGCATAATGGAGGGCCTTTTCTATTCTTGCTGCATTGTTCGCTTCATCATCCAACCAGTTAGCTACATGAGTTGCAAATACCAGCTCTGAGAAAGGTTCGCCAAATTCAACTTCTAAGGCTTTCTCAAGCGCTATTCCATCAATCGTCGATAATATCTCATCACTTACTTTAGTTTTAGCGCGCCGCTGCACAAACTGTCTCTTACAAAAATATAAAGGCGCTAGCTCATGATGCTTTGCTGCTAAAGCACGAACTTCTTTTTCGATTCCAAATAATTGACCGATAAAATCCTCTGCCCAGGGAGCGAGATCAATTAACAATATCGATTCATCCTTTGGCGCAATTTCATTTGGACTCAAACGTGCTTGATCTAAACGAGCCCTAAGTACCGGATCAGCACTTCCAAGAAATTCTAAAAATGCCTGATCTAATTTCAGCAGACCATCGCGACGATAAAGCTCTAAGAAACTGACCCCAAATTTAAGCTCGGGAGCCATAACTGTCGATGAAAATTGTGTAGATGTTGATTGTGAATAAGTCATTTTGGTTAATTTTTATTGTAAAAATCCTACTAAAATTTTGCTTTGGTTAAACTCAATACAAATCTTTCAGAAGATCTATGCAAATTGCCAGCGCTCTAGCAAGCTTGAATCAAAGCAAGGGAGATTAAAAAATAGGATTGGACTTTAGCAGATCATTCCAGCTGCAACCGTATTATTAGTTGTTTCATCAATTAAAATAAAACTACCTGTGGCACGATTGCGACTGTATGCATCAAAAACAAGAGGTTGTTGAACTTTCATCACAACACGCGCAATATCGTTCATCCTTAAGGAGTCTGTTTTCTCTTGATTAAGCGTATTCACATCAACACGATAATCAATTTGACTCACGAGCCCCTTTACCATACGCGTAGTATGCTTAACTATATATTTACGTCCGGAACTCAAAGGTTGTTCCGACAACCAACACAACATCGCTGTAAATTCTTTATCGACTCGTGGTTGATCATCTGATTTTATTAGCATATCCCCACGAGAGATATCCAAATGATCCTCAATTGTTACTGTAACAGACTGGGGCGCAAAGGCTTCGTCAAAATTACTTTGATAAAGCAAAATTTCTTTGATTCGAGAATGTAATCCAGAGGGCTGAATCGTTACCGCATCACCAACCTTAATTGAACCGGATTCAACTCGACCCATGTAACCCCTGAAATCATGAAGCTCTTCGGTTTGAGGCCGACAAACCCATTGAACCGGGAAACGAAAGTCATCTAAATTAACATCGTGCTCAATATCAACATTCTCCAACAAATCGATCAGCGTTCTTCCTTGATACCAGTTTAGTTGATCACCGCGTTCTACAACCATATCGCCATTTAAGGCTGACATCGGAATATATTCAATGTTACGCAAATTAAGATGCTGCGAAAACACTGCAAAATCATCGCAAATTCGGGTAAATACTTCTTGTGAGTATTCCACTAAATCCATCTTATTTACTGCTACAACAATATGAGGAATACCGACAAGACTCGCAAGATACGTATGGCGTCGAGATTGAGTCAAAACCCCCTTACGTGCATCGATAAGAATGATCGCCAAATTTGCTGTAGAAGCACCTGTCACCATATTTCTTGTATACTGCTCATGACCGGGTGTATCCGCAATAATAAATTTACGTTTGGGTGTTGCAAAATAGCGATACGCCACATCGATTGTAATGCCCTGCTCGCGTTCTGCTTGCAAACCATCCGTCAATAACGACAAATCAACATTCTGCATACCACGTTTGCTGGATGTCTTTGCAATAGAGCTTAGCTGATCCTCAAATATTGATTTTGAATCATGTAATAATCGACCAATTAGCGTACTTTTCCCATCATCTACACTACCCGCCGCAATAAAGCGGAGTAGTTCAGCACGATCAAGCCCTACATTTTCAACTACCGACATTTGATAACCTTCTATATTAAACTTTTAGATTGATTTATTTTCTGTATCAGATTCACAAAACTAAAAATAACCTTCTTTTTTTCGCAATTCCATCGAAGCATCTGAAGTTTGATCATCCATGCGAGTCGCACCTCTTTCAGTAATGCGAGTCATTGCCGTTTCAGCAATAATTTCACCGACACTAGCTGCATCCGATGCAACCGGGCAAGTACAGCTCATGTCCCCTACTGTGCGAAACCGAACCATGATTTTCTCAATTTTTTCATTATCTCTCGGTTGTACAAGATGCGAAACAGGCAATAGGCCTGAATCACGAGGAATAACCTCACGCCAATGTGCAAAATAAATAGATGGAACTTCGAGATTCTCGCGAGCTATATATTCCCACACATCGAGCTCAGTCCAGTTACTAATTGGAAACACTCGGATATTTTCACCAGAATGTGTTTTGGTATTGTACAAACTCCATAATTCAGGACGCTGATTCTTCGGATCCCATTGACCAAACTCATCCCGGAAAGAAAAGATGCGCTCTTTTGCACGTGCTTTTTCTTCATCACGTCGAGCTCCACCAATGCAAGCATCAAAGCTAAACTCAGCAATCGCATCTAACAATGTGATTGATTGAAATGGATTCCTACTCTGGTTTTCTGACCGCAGTACCACTCGACCTTTTTTAATCGAGTCATCCATACTTCTAACGATCAATCTCTCTCCTAGCTCTTTAGCCCGATGATCCCGAAATGCAATTACTTCAGGGAAATTGTGCTCTGTATCGATGTGCAAGAGCGGGAACGGGAATCGACCTGGACGAAACGCTTTCTCTGCGAGACGAAGCAATACAATAGAATCTTTTCCTCCTGAAAAAAGTAAAGCGGGATTGGCACACTCAGCAGCTACCTCCCGCATGATGTGTATAGCTTCACTTTCCAGGGCGTCCAGATGAGTAAAAGATCGATGGCTCATTTTTTTTACTAAATCAATAAAATTAATTATCTACTCAAGCACTGACTGCTCGACTTACGTGTAATCCACATTCTTTTGAATCAGGATTCTCCCACCACCAGCGCCCAGATCGAATATCTTCCCCCGGCGTGATAGCCCGAGTACAAGGCGCACATCCAATACTAGGATAGAAATGATCATGCAGCTTGTTATAGGGCACATCATGTTGCTTGAGATAGCTCCAAACTTCAGCATTACTCCAGTCACATAATGGGTTAAATTTCTGAATCGCATGCTCAGCATCGAACTGAGATATTGATAAACTATCTCGTGTAATAGCTTGCTCACGCCGCATACCCGTCACCCAAGCACGCTTACCTGTTAAAGCTCGTCGTAAGGGCTCAACCTTGCGGATATAGCAACAACGTTTACGTAATTCAACACTTTGATAAAACCCATTGGGACCATTCTGCGCAATATAACTTTCCACCGTAGCCGCTTCGGGAAAATACGCCTTAATATTAATATGATATTGATCCCTAACCGTTTGAATCAGTGAATAAGTTTCTTCAGGGAGCCGACCCGTATCCAGCGTAAATATCTCAATATTCGGAAAATAGCGCGCAATGAGATCTGTTAAAAGCATATCCTCAGCACCGAAGCTATTTGCAAATACAACCGGCATAAAGTTTTTATGGATATCCTCGAGTAGCCGGGATACTTCTTCAACTTTATGTTCAATATTAATTTCAGCCATTCCACTCATTAGCGTTTATCTAGGAAGCTTATAGCGCAGTAGTTGACTGCTGAGCATGCTTCATTGGTATCGATGACACACTCTTAGGTAACGCGCCTGCCAGATCAAGTTGACGATCAAAATCAATACAAAAATCAGCCACTTCAGCAGTCCACTCGTCAAGCGCAGCATACCATTCGGTCAAGGCGCTATCGGTTAGCTCTTCTGCTGGGGTTGAGAAAGCTTGTGCGAATTTAGCTAGCCCAACTGCAAGATTAGGTTTCGTCGGCAAAACACGCTTGAGCTCCTCGGCTTGCTCTGACAAATTTTCAAATTTCTTACCACCCACGAGCTGCGCCAAACCTTGACTGATCAGTCGCGCGATCTCTTCAGCGCATTTTAAGGAATCTTCTAATTTACGCTGAAACTTAAGTGCATTACGATAATTTCGTTCATTCGCCGCATCAAAAAAAGCAGTGCCAATCTGGAGTTGTTTGGCGCCGGCACACTCACCCCCACCCAATTGCAACACCCTAAAATCATCCCCTTGACATGGTCTCTTAAAACAGCGTGTAAATCTTCTTGCTTAACTTCAATCACATCCGCCAGCAGCTCAGTAAAATAACCTTGCCCCACTCGCCTGGTCCAATTGAAAAACGACTCACCATTTTGGCGATTTGTTGCATAAGCTGATTGAACACGATCAACCGCAACTTCAACACGCGCACTCGGTACCGAAGGCCCTTTAAATGCCAACCCCCCTTCAGCCATACCATCGCCACCAAAATACATCTGATAATGGGGAACAAGTTTGCCATACATCCGCTTCCCTTCCCCATAAATCCCAATATCACCACTTTCAGGTTGTGCGCAACCATTATGGCAACCAGAAACTCTAATACGCAGATCATCTTTACCGCCTGTCAACTTTGCTCCAACAGTAGGACTAGAAGTGATGCCCAACCGACACGTCGATGTTCCTGGGCAAGCAACAACATTATCTCCAGCCTTGGGCAAGCTCAACCCTAACTCGTTTAACGTGGTTTGGATACCTGCAATTTTAGCTTCCGGCACATCAACCAGCATTAAATTCTGATCCTGAGTTGTTCGGATTTCTTTCAAATCATGTTGCCTAAGCAACTTTGCGATTCCACGCACCTGCTTGGCCGTAACCTGACCCAGCGGGACGCTAATAGGTACCACAAATAACCCCGCTTGTTTCTGGGCAAACAATTTACGTGGTGCCCCTGGGCCTGGCACTTCCGATGCTCGATTACCTAAAGCCCAATCACCTTTAGGGTAGCCCTGATCAGCCAACACAGATTTAACCCGCGCTAATTCCTCACGGTATTTCTCGACAAACCCATCGACTCCAAATTTATCCACTAAGAATTTAATCCGAGCCTTAGCTCTTTTATTGCGGTCAGAATACTTGTTATGCATGGTCAACACAGCTTCGACAATGAGCAGCAGATCTTTTTCTTCAGCAAACGATTCAATTACGATAGCCTCGTGTGGCTTATGTCCCAACCCCCCGCCGACTAAAACCTTGAAACCAAACCGATCGCCTTGTTGTACTGCAACCACTCCTAAATCATGAATCATCGCCTGCGCACAGTCAGCCTCACAACCTGAAAAGCTCATCTTAAATTTGCGCGGCATTAATTGGTTAAGCGGTTTACGTAAAAAATGTCGGACCACGCCGCCCAAATGCTGACTGATATCGGTATGTTCTCGTGAACAGACTCCAGTTAGCGGACATGCAGTTACATTCCGAATAGTATTACCGCACGCTTCTCTCGTTGTAAGCCCACCTTTGGCTAGATGCCTTATAACTGCAGGTGTATCGGCTAGCGGCACATAATGTAGTTGAATATCTTGCCGCGTCGTAACATGCGCTTCACCAGATTGAACATGCTTCTCGATAACATCAGCGATGGCATCCAATTGTGATATATTCAATCGTCCACCCGGTACTTTAATACGCACCATATTAACCCCATCTTGGCGCTGTCCATATATTCCCATCTGTAACCGGGTAGCAGTAAATCGATCAACATCCATTTTCTGCGCAAAGAAATCCTGCAATGATTGATTGTAGGAGTCAATTTCCTCATCATTAGCCAGATCAGTTAAATAATCCATCTATTTCTTCTCTCCATTTTTCACTCATATCAACTTGCTACTGATATGTAAGTAAGGTATTAATAATTTACGCCTATTTTATCTGATATCTGATCGCTGGCGGTAATTTCTCGATCACTTCCCTTCTATTTTTTATGAGTCCCAATTGGAGTCTGTCGCATATTGGGCTATTGATCGATCAAATAGATACGACTGCAGTTATATTCAGGGTAAAAAAGTGAGCTATGGTATCAGCACTTACATATACCTCAAAATAATATTATATTACAATAATATAATTATTAATTATATAAGAACACGATGAGACTGCAACAATTACGTCTTTTATGTGAAATCAATCGCCAAAATTTAAATCTTTCCAAAGCAGCAGAAAGCTTACACACCTCTCAGCCCGGTATTAGTAAGCAAATTCAGTTACTCGAAGAAGAGCTCGGCGTAGATATTTTTGTACGCAATGGTAAGCGTATCGTTAAAATCACCCCCCCTGGGAAGGCGATTATCGAAATTGCCGAACGTATGCTACAAGATGCTGAAAACTTGAAATCGGTTGGCCAAGAGTTTAACAATCAAACCAGCGGCACACTCACTATCGCAACCACTCATACTCAAGCCAGATATGCGCTACCACCGGTCATTAAACGCTTTACGGAGCGCTACCCCAATGTAAAACTTACCCTGCGACAAGGAAACCCTACCCAAATCGCAACACTAGTCTCATCTGGTGAAGCCGATCTAGCCATCGCCACCGAAGCAATCGAGCTATTTCATGATTTAATCATGCTACCGTGTTATCAATGGAATCGCTGTATTGTCGTACCACCCAACCATCCACTCTTAGATAGCCCAATCCTCACACTTGAAGCCATCGCACAATATCCTATTGTTACCTATGATTTCGCATTCACAGGCCGTTCAAAAATTAATCGGGCCTTCGAAGCCAGTGGATTAAATCCGAATGTAGTTTTGACTGCTATCGATTCCGACGTAATCAAAACTTATGTTGAATTAGGATTAGGTATCGGAATTTTAGCAAATATGGCCTTTGATCCCTTACGCGACCAACACCTTCGATCAATTGATGCTAGTCACTTGTTCGAACCTAGTACGACCCGAGTCGGCATTAGCCGCAATAGCTATATTCGAGGTTATAGCTATGATTTCATAGAGATGTTTGCCCCGCACCTAAATCATGATGTGGTTAAATCAGCAATGAAGGGCAAGTCTAACAAAACTGAGCCCTTTTCATTCTGAGCGCAGAAAAACTTAATTCCCCCAAATATACAATCGCAGATCCTCCATTTCTGAATACCTAGCTTTACTGTTTTTTTCAATAAAAACAAAAGGTATGCCATTGATCTCTAAGCTTATCAAAAAAAAATAACCCTATTGTCAACGGAACCCTATTTGATCGCGTTATTGGTGCCTATAAAGCTGCAAAAGCAAAATAAAAGTTAATCACATGAGATAACTATAAAATCACGAGGGAAAAATGCTTTTAACTAATCAATATACCGCGAATGCTATTAAAGCCATCGCACCCATTCCA
>SSFW01000130.1 GCA_008015595.1 Nitrosomonas sp.
ACTGTGTTTTTGGGAAAGTAATTGAAGGAATGGAAATTGTGGACGAGATAAAAAAAGTAAAAACGGGTAATTATGCCGGGCATGAGAATGTACCACTCGAAAACGTAGTCATAGAAAGAGCCGAGATCGTCTAGTTCGAATATTTAATTATCCATGGGTGTGCGCGAACCATATGATATAGCTGGTTAATACCAAGCAGATGAGAAGTGATAGGTAAGCTGTACGCCGATACTTTTGCCTCAACGAAGCTTGCGAATAAGCAGAAATAATAAACGGATAACGCTTGTCCTTCGGTTTAGTAATAATATTGTGCTCAGGCTCTATTAATCGTTGCTGGTATATTTGTTGTGATTCTGCACTCGCTATTTGACGTGCAGATTCCCATTCTTGCTGGTCGATTTGGCCATCTTTATTCGCATCAAAACGTTTTAGTAAATGCTGAGAATCTTTTTTCCAATCCAGTATCAGATTATTCATAATTTCGCGGATACTATGCTGTGAAACAACCGAGCTTGTACTAAATTGACCTAATACATAAAGCGATTGCCCTGGCAAAATCAGTGATTCACTATAACGATATCGATTGTTATTGCTATGCAAGACTGATTGACTTTCAAGTATCTGTGTTTGATTCGGCCATTCGGTGTTGCCATACCATACTAGCTTATCCTCACCCTGGATTTCAGCACTATCAGGATCGACAAAGCAGCTAGTTGACCCATCTGTCAATTTAAATACATGATTGCTAATACTGCTATAGATCACATTCCAGTTGATTCGTGATTGTCCTTTCTCAATAAGAATTTCCTGGCACTCAATCTTACTCCGGTACCATAAGCAGCGATGATTTGAAAGTGGCGCATAAATAGGTTTATCCTCTATCAACACTCCTTTCCCTTCTATTTCGACATAACCCTGATGGGCAGAACGTAAATTTGCGGTTGGAGTATCTTCAATAAACCGAAGTCGCTTCCAATTTTTGAAGAAAGAATAGAAGCTTATCAGAGCGACCAGAATGACCGCCATTAAAATAAATTCATATTCCTCATGCGTCATCAAAGAAGATGAAAAAGTCACCACAGCGAGTAAGCGATTTGCTAGCTAAAAAGTTTACCTACATCAACATCTTGTTTTTCAGTAGCATTGAATTGAAGTAAATCTCGCGCATTAAACTTAAACCAATTCGCAATAATAACCTCTGGAAATTGTTCAATACGAACGTTATTGATTTTAACGGCTTCATTATAGTATTCGCGGCGATCCGCGATGCTATTTTCTAGGCCTGTAATTCGCGATTGGAGATGTTGAAATTTCTCACTGGATTTGAGTTCTGGATAATCTTCGACAACAGCAAACAAGTTACCAAGGCCTGTTCTTAACATACTTTCCGCAGCACCTAATGCTGGTAAATTACCGGCATCACGCGCGCTAGCAACCTGAGATCGTGCAGCAATGACTTGCTTAAGGGTTTCTTGCTCAAAACCCATATATTGCTTACAGGTCTCAACAAGCTTGGGCAACTCATCATGGCGTTGCTTTAGAAGAATATCGATATTAGACCACGCCTGCGATACGCTATGCTTGACATCAACCAGACTGTTATAAATCATAATCCCGTAAATAACCGCAATTACCAGCATTGCAATCAAAAGATAGATTATCGTCGTAGTATCCAATGTTAAACCTCCGCTATGTTAGGTTTTGTAGAATACCTGAGTCATGCATTGTTAGATAAGAAAAAAAGAAACTTGTCCCCACCCTATTTCTTCGTAAAAATTAAATCCCACACCTGGTGGCCTAATTTAATTCCACGTTGTTCAAACTTAGTTAAGGGGCGACTTGTCGGGCGTTGAGCATAATCTTTATTGTTATTGATTAAACTCGTTTCATTACTTAAAACCATAAGAATCTGCTCTGCGTAATCTTGCCAGTCAGTTGCAATATGTAAATAGCCCCCTGATTTAATGCGTTCACAAAGCAATGTTACAAATGTTGCTTGAATAAGTCGTCGTTTATGATGTCTTTTCTTAGGCCATGGATCAGGGAAAAAAATATGAACGCCATCAAGGGATTCTTTCTCAATCATCAGGTTTAATACAGCTACCGCATCATATTGAATGATGCGCAAATTACTTAAACCCTGGAGATCAATTAATTTTAATAAGCTGCCGATGCCCGGTGTATGAACTTCGATAGCCAAATAATCATTATCAGGTGATTGTTGAGCAATCGTGGCCGTTGTTTCACCCATACCTGAGCCTATTTCAAGTATCTTGGGTGCACAACGCCCAAAAATGGTGTTTAGGTTAAGTGCTTCTTGCTGGAAGGGGGTGCTGAAATCCGAAAATAATGTTTCATATGCTTTGCGCTGCCCATTTGTGTATCGCCCATTACGAATCACATAGCTACGGATAGATATAGCAGATGACATTTTAAACCTGAATAATCAACACCAAGGATTACTTATGCGATGACAGCGGTGAAATACCATCGATAGGAGAGCTTGGGCTTGCTGAGTAAAATTTTTTCTCCATCCGACCGGCAAGATACGCTTCTCTCCCCGCTTCAACTGCCTTACGCATCGCTGAAGCCATCATGATAGGATCTTTTGCTGCTGCTATCGCGGTATTCATTAACACGCCATCACAGCCAAGTTCCATGGCAATAGCAGCATCAGAGGCTGTTCCTACTCCAGCATCTACCAAAACTGGCACAGTTGCGCGATCGATCATGATTTGTAAGTTCCATGGATTTAAAATGCCCATGCCCGATCCAATTAATGAAGCAAGCGGCATAATCGCAACACAGCCAACTTCCTCAAGTTGTTTTGCAACAATCGGATCATCTGACGTATAAACCATGACTTGAAAATTTTCTTTTACAAGCGTCTGCGCAGCTTTGATGGTCTCTACAATATTGGGAAACAGTGTTTTAGAATCTCCCAGTACTTCGAGTTTCACCAAGGAATGTCCATCCAGTAATTCTCGTGCTAACCGCAACGTTCGAATCGCTTCTTCAGCAGTATAGCAACCGGCTGTATTGGGCAATAACGTAAATTTTGATGGGGGAAGAACATCCAGTAGATTTGGCTCATCTGGATTCTGTCCAATATTAGTGCGGCGGATTGCAACCGTAATGATCTCTGAACCGCTTGCTTCTATGGCTGCTCGCGTTTCAGAAAAATCTTTATATTTGCCCGTACCAACTAGCAGCCGGGATTTATAGCATTTACCTGCAATTATAAAATCATCCATAAATAACTAAGCTTTTGAAGTCATGATTTGCAGCAAATGAGCAAGTCCAGTAATAAGATTACACAACTAACCACCACCAACTGCCACCACAATCTCGAGTCGATCACCCTCTGTCACGATATAGTCCGAAAATCTACTTCTTGGAATAATTTCACCATTATGCTCGATTGCAATGCGCTTATTCTGAAGCCCCATATTCTCAAGCAATTGTTGCAAATTGAGCGAGGATTCAAATTGTTGCGGCTCACCGTTGATAATCAGTTGTATCATTTGAAATATAACAAGTGTAGGGTAAACTTTGTGGTTTTCTAATTAAATGATTTTAGCACGCGGGTGTAGCTCAATGGTAGAGCAGAAGCTTCCCAAGCTTAAGACGAGGGTTCGATTCCCTTCACCCGCTCCATAGCAGCGACTGATTGGAAAAGTTGGGTGCAGTAAATACGTTATAATGTAACTACTTAAAATCTTGGATCTTTTCATGAAACGTAAGATCAGGGGGCTATTTGTTTTTTTCTGGATAGTAACCCTATTAATAATAAGTCATGCTGTATTAGCTGATAACAAAATATCTCAACCCGAATCTAAACTTATCGTCGGTTGGGTAGAATTTATTCGCCTTGAACCTTGGGGTATGAAGATGCGTGCTCGTATTGACACTGGCGCCAATACATCTTCGATGAGCGCACGTGATATTCATCAATTCAAGAAAGGAAACGAGGACTGGGTCAAATTTGTACTGGATTTTAAAACGGACAAAGGTAAACCCAATCGCTCAGTTGAGATCGAACGACCTATCACCCGCATCGTAAAAATCAAACAACATCAAGGAACACTACAAGAACGCCCTGTCGTCAATATGGATATTTGTATCGCCAACCAAGTCCATAATATTGAGTTTAACTTGATTGATCGGCGTGGGCTGAATTATCCGGTTCTACTGGGACGCCGGGCCCTAGAAAATTTAGCATTAGTTGACCCTGCTCGGACTTTTATTGAAAAAGCTGATTGTGGTCACATCAAGAAAAAAAAGAAAAAAGCAGATACACCACCAGATTCAATCAGTCTTGAATGAGACAACTACATTTATTGTTCTTAACGTTGCTGCTATGCGCTATTGGATTAGGGCTGGCAGCCTATAAAGTCGATACACTGGGTTTACCACTAACAGCTTCTGCACAAACCGAGGTTTGGAATGTCGAAGCACGCATCAGCTTCAAAGCCAAACCCGATAGTGGAGTTAAAGTCAGCTTACCGCTCCCTTTTAATCCTTCAGGCTACACCGTCCTCAATGAAGATTTTGTGGGCGCTAATTATGGACTAGCAACCGAGCAAGATGAAGGTGGGCGAGTTGCATTATGGGCAAAAAGGCGTGCTCAAGGTAAACAGTTATTATTTTACCGCGCAGTTATATTTGAAAATGAAGAGAAAATAGCTGACTCCAGTAAAATTCCAAGTTATCCTGCCGTTCCAGATTATCCCGAACATTTCTTACCCGTCATTCAGGGTTTATTAGATAAATCCCGTCAGCAATCTGCGGATACCCTTTCGTTTGCACAACAAGTCATTCAGCAACTCAACGCCACAGCACCTGCGCCGGAATTAAAGTTACTCATTGAGCACATTAATACGTCCAAAAATCTAGCGAAAGGGATTAGCTGGATTCTAGCCGGTGCAAGAGTTCCAGCTCGGGTTATCCAAGGGTTACGTTTACACGATGGCAAGCGTTATAGTGAGCTGGAAGCTTGGGTGCAAGTTCATGATGGTAAGCAATGGCGAACACTTAATACCAAAGATGGGCAAGAAGGCCTACCTACCAATTTTGTTATCTGGCAGATCGGTGATCAGAAAACATTTTCGGTTGAAGGCGGAACTGAAATCAGTTTACAATTTTCTGTTGCAAAAGCACTCCGTGAGCTCGTTGATGTCGCCGAGTCCCGCGCCATCTTGAAAGGCTCTCGCATCATGGAGTTCTCACTGTATTCTTTACCAGTGCAAACCCAGAATGTTTATAAAGTCTTGTTAATGATTCCATTAGGCGCATTTGTCGTGGTTTTGATGCGTAATCTCATTGGAGTTAAAACATTCGGTACATTCATGCCCGTTCTGATCGCACTTGCGTTTAGGGAAACTGAACTCGTCTGGGGACTTGCCTTGTTTTGTTTGATCGTGGGTCTAGGGTTATTATTGCGCGCTTATGTTGAGCAACTCAAGTTATTGCTCATCCCTCGGCTTGCTTCGGTATTGACCATGGTGGTACTGCTCATGGCAGGGACCAGCGTAGTAATGCATAAGCTTGGACTAGAAATGGGCCTATCAGTAGCACTTTTCCCTATGGTAATCATGACCATGACCATTGAACGCATGTCGCTGACTTGGGAAGAAGCAGGACCAGTCGAAGCGTTTAAGCAGGGCGCCGGCAGTTTGTTGGTTGCGACAATTGGTTATTTGGTGATGAATATCGATGAATTGCAGCATTTATTATTTGTTTTCCCAGAACTATTACTCGTCGTGTTGGCGGTAACTATCTTATTTGGGCGCTACTCCGGTTATCGGTTAACGGAACTGTGGCGATTCCGCGCTTTAGCAAAACGGTAGCTAAATGCAATGTTTTCGACCTGGCTAAATCTCAAGCGTGCTGGGGTAATCGGTATGAATCGGCGTAATGCCGATTTTATCCTACGCTACAACGAACGTTCACTTTATCCCTTAGTCGATGACAAATTACGCACCAAGCAACTAGCGATTGCTGCTGGAATTGCAGTTCCTCAGCTATACGGAGTTATCGAAATCGAGCACGATATCGTTAACCTTCCTGGCATTGTTAAGGATTACAAGGATTTTGTCATTAAACCTGCCCATGGTTCCGGTGGTAATGGTATCGCTGTCATCATTGGTCGCATCAATGAGCGATTTCAATACAATAATGGGAGTCTCTTGACTGAAGAAGAGCTCGAATATCACATTTCCAATATCCTAAGCGGTATGTATAGTCTGGGAGGACAGCCTGATCAAGCATTAATCGAATATCGCGTGAAATTCGACCCCTTATTTGAATCAGTCAGTTACCGCGGTGTTCCTGACATTCGCACCATTGTTTTCAGGGGTGTGCCGGTTGCTTCAATGGTACGTTTACCGACACGGTTGTCCGATGGGAAAGCTAATTTACACCAAGGCGCTGTGGGCGCAGGCATTGACCTTACCTCGGGTGTTACTACTCGCGCAGTTTGGCAAAATCGGCCGATCGATATCCACCCGGATACTGGATCAGCTATCAGCGGGCTCACCATTCCCCACTGGAATAAATTACTAACACTCGCCGCACAGTGTTATGAGTTAGTCGGATTAGGATACCTCGGCGTCGACGTGGTATTGGATCATGAACTGGGTCCATTGGTATTGGAGCTTAATGCACGTCCGGGCTTGTCCATTCAGATTGCCAATGGAAAAGGAATGGAGAAGCGATTGGAATATATTGATCGGCTTAGTGAAATTCCAGAGAAAGCACAAGATCGTGCTGCACTTGCTCAGTCACTGTTTAAAGCAGAAAACTAAAGCCAGGGCAGCAATCACTGAATAGCAGGATTAATTACAATAAACGCCTAGCCAGGCCATCCTATGGACTCTCGATTTATTATTTACGGCGATATCGGCGGCACAAAAACCATTCTGCGGTTGGCAAAACAGCAAAATAGTGATTTATTGCACATACGGGAACAGCGCTATGCGAGCCAGGATTATCAAAATCTAGATGAAATCATCAACGATTTTTTAATCGGATTACCAGATACGAATGCAGCAAACAAGGCCATCTCAGCCGCCTGTTTTGCAATTGCAGGCCCGATTGCTGCGCAACAAGCACGATTAACTAATCTACCATGGCTAATTAGCGCAGCAGATCTTTCAAGAAAATTTGCTATTCCCCAAGTTAAGTTGATCAATGATTTTGAAGCAACAGCACTGGGGGTTGAGAAATTAACACAGCAAGATCTCGAAGTTATCCAAATAGGAAATATGAATGAAGCTAGTATGCGCGTTGTGCTCGGTGCGGGCACTGGTATGGGAGTTGCCTGGATAGCAAGTATTGGAAACCGCTATATTCCCTTTCCAACTGAGGCAGGGCATACCGATTTTGCGCCAATAAACGATTTGCAAATCGAATTACTCAACTTCTTAGCTGCAAAATTTGGCCATGTTTCCATCGAGCGAGTTCTCTCTGGACCCGGGTTAACCAATATTTTTAATTTTTTTCAACAACGCGCGAACCATCTGCGGTCCTCCTCCTTGCCAGAATTGAGTGAAGATGAGGGTCAATTGATTATTCAATTGGCGCTAGAGCAAAACCATGTCACAGCAATCGAGTCCCTACAGCTATTCACTGAAATCTATGGTGCATTTGCTGGAAATTTAGCTTTAACAGGACTATGTCGTGGTGGGGTTTACATTGCTGGGGGCATTGCACCACGAATTCTGCATTACCTAAAGACGGAACGCTTTATCCAAGCATTCCGCAACAAAGGTCGCTTCACAGGACTAATGCGTGAAATACAACTCTCTGTCATCCTAAATACCCAGGTTGGGCTCCTTGGCGCGGAAAGTGAGGCGCAGCGATTACAAAATTTGCTGGTGGCAAATTCGAGTAATAATACTAATACTTAGCGTTATTTATAGGCAGACAAACTGGCACGGATGAATTGATTCAAAGGATGAACCCATGCATCTTGTTCAACAAAGAAGCTATCATTGTGCTTTCCTTGCAACACGATAAATTGTTTGGGATTAGGTGCTTTATCAAAAAGTGCTTGGGCATGCTTGAAGGGCACAATCTCATCCTCTGGGCTGTGAGCAACGATGACGGGACAGGTAACAGATTGCAAATATTTGCTGGTATTATAGTGAAAACGTGCCATGAGTCGCACAGGTAATAAAGGATATAAATCGGCTGCTATATCTGGAATAGAGGTAAAGGTTGAAGCCAACACTAATGCGCCTGGATCATTTTTCGATGCAAGCCATGCAGCAATGGCTCCTCCCAGTGACTCTCCAAACAAGACGATGCGCGAACCCGGAATCGTCTTATTCTCGATCAGGTAATTCCATGCGGTAAGTGCGTCTTGATAAGTACCTTCTTCAGTTGGGGTACCGCTACTGTTACCGTACCCCCGATAATCAACAATGAATGTGTTATAGCCAAGTTGGTGAAATATTGAAAGGTATCCCATGCGATGAGAAATATTGCCTGCATTCCCATGCAAAAAAAGGATAGTTGCAGTTGTTTCTTTGGCTGCAGGTACAAACCACCCATGTAGTTTTTCTTGATCGCTAGTCGTCAGTACAACTGATTCATAAGGCATCGAGAGCTGGTCGGGGGTATTGACGATTTCACGGTCAATTTCTGGATGATAAATGAGATGCGATTGAGCGAAGAAAATGAATATTGCCCAAGCCGCATAAAAGCAAATACCGAGTATGATCAAACGAAGTACTGTGCACATATGAATAACAACGAAAGAACTTTTCTTATCAATCCAAGTAAATTAAAAACTTGCTATTATAATCCTGCTTTGACTCTCTTTAGGATTTGCCATGAACTTAGATCGTGTAGACTCAGGTCGAGACCTCCCCAATGACTTCAATGTAATTATCGAAATTCCGATGAATTCGGAGCCAATCAAATATGAGATGGATAAAAAGACAGGCGCCATGTTTGTCGATCGCTTCATGTCAACCGCGATGCGCTATCCATGCAATTATGGTTATATTCCGCACACTTTGTCGGAAGATAAGGACCCTGTTGATGTTCTAGTCATTTCTCCTACCCCGCTCATTACTGGTGTCGTTGTGCGTTGCAGGCCGATTGGTTTATTGAACATGACCGATGAAGCAGGTGAAGATGTCAAGCTAATCGCAGTGCCCATTGATAAGTTATGTGGGCTTTATATACATGTGCAAACGCTGGATGATTTACCCGAATTCATGCGCGCACAAATTGCCCATTTTTTCGCTCATTACAAAGATTTAGAGCGGGGCAAGTGGGTTAAAATCGAAGGCTGGGGAGATGTTGAGACAGCTCGAATCGAGATCATGGCAGGAGTAAAACGCTACAATTCCGCTAAGAATAAGCCTAAATTTTGATTGCTAGTGTTAATAATTTACCTGGGTAAAGCGATAACAGCTAGACTGATTGACCTGCTGCAAAGCCCGATGACCAAGCCCATTGGAAGTTGAATCCACCTAAATGCCCGGTGACATCGACAACTTCACCAATAAAATAAAGCCCTGGTCTTTTTTTTGCTTCCAAAGTACGAGAAGAAAGTTCATTAGTATCGACTCCACCGATTGTGACCTCTGCTTTTCGGTAACCTTCAGTACCAGTAGGCCAAATCAGCCAAGCCTGAATCACTTCAGCAATTTTTGCAAGCTGCCGGTCGGACAAAATACCAATGGCTCCAGTAAAACCATATTGGTCACATAAATTCTGGGCGAGACGTTTAGGTAATTGCTCAGCAAGTACACTTCCAATGTGTAGTTTTGGTTGGTTGTTCTTTTTGGCTTTGAGCAATGAATAAAGATCGATATCGGGAATAAGATTGATTCGTATCGCTTTTCCCTGCTCCCAATAAGAAGATATTTGCAAAATAGATGGCCCACTTAATCCTCGATGGGTAAACAATAACCCTTCCGAAAAGGACTGGCGGTTGAATTGTACCGTTGCATCAATTGAAACGCCGCTTAAAGATTTGCATTGCTCCAATAAGGCGCCATCAAATGTTAATGGTACGAGCCCAGGGCGTGGTTTAATCACATTGATATCAAATTTCTTTGCAACTTCATACCCAAAATTAGATGCGCCGATTTTGGGGATAGATAATCCCCCCGTTGCGATCACCAAGGAACGACAGGTATGGATACCCCGGTTGGTATCCAGTCGATAACCATCAACGAGCGCCTCAATTTGCGTGGCACGTGTTTGCAACGCAAACGATACTTTCGCCTGATGTGATTCCGATAGCAGCATATCAATTATCTGCTGCGATGAATGATCGCAAAAAAGCTGCCCCAGTTTCTTTTCGTGGAAAGCAATGTGGTGCTTATTTACAAGATTAATGAAATCATGGGGCGTAAATTGAGCGAGTGCCGATTTGCAAAAATGAGGATTTTGAGAAAGGTAATGCTGTGGCTGGGTGAAAATATTGGTGAAATTGCATCGTCCTCCACCAGAAATCCGTATCTTCTCTGCAAACTTAGCCATATGATCGATAAGCCATACACTTCGACCTCGCTTACCTGCTTCAATGGCACACATCAAACCGGCTGCACCTGCACCGATGATAATTACGTCATATGAATTCATTGATCCAGTTGATCGATTATGCGTTCGAGTACACTCGATCAGCTTTAATTACATTAAAAAATAAAGGTAGATTACTTAGCGAGATAGCAAAAGCTATTCTGCTTTTGCTGGACATTCAAGGAGGTGTTTCCAAGCAATTTCACCCGAGCGCATCTCACCTTCTAATGTTGCATTGACTGTCGTGTCATCATTTTTCTTGATGAGTAAAGCAAACGCATAGCCCGGTAAGATATTCGTCAGCCTTTGTTCATACGTCGTAATACTAGGATTAGGGTCGATATAATCAAAGACCGCATCAGGATTAGCGGGTGAGTTACGGGCAAAAACACCGGGTAAGAAACGAATATCGTAAGCAAAGACCTCAGAAGCCTCAATATCCTTGTAGTGTTTCAAATTAAACTGTAGCGAACGAAGCGCCCAGTTTCCTTCAGCTCTTAATTTTGCGATAGTACAGCGAGCTAAATTCGAATAACTCCCGGCCAACTGATCTTCAAAGATTTTTGGTTTTTCTTTTGGCGCAGTCATTGCACATGACACCAAGAACAAAGCTAAAACAATAATTGATTTATTGATCACGATTATTACTCCAAAAAAATAGACAGAGCGAGAATGAATTACTTTATTGATATCAGAAGAAAATTTGAAGACTGAATAGTAAAATTCTAACTTACTTTAAGTGTTATTCTCATAACCATATTCATGCTAATGGATTCCCTCAGACGAGATTAAAAGTTCCCCCAATATCTGATTAGCAAAATCTATGCTAACTTACTGATTGCAAGCAATTTACTAAATTAACAAATTGTTAAACCGATACTCTAAAAGGTGGTTTAATTGTTAACTATTAATTCTAACTGCATTTACCATGGATAAAGCTGAGATCTTAAATAGAATTAAAATGGAAGCAGAGCACGGGGAATTAATTTTTCCGACTTCAGTAAAAAAAGCAATAGAAGTTAAAAGAATTCTGGACGACCCAGCCCGTGACCTTGATGCTGCTGCCCGGCTTATTAAATCTGATCCATTATTGTCAGCAAGGGTAGTCGCTGTCGCAAATTCCACAGCATTTAATCGATCAAGAAAAACAATCACCAATGTACCCGCTGCAATAACATTGCTGGGACTATTTCTTGTAAAGTCTCTGATTTTAGGGGTTGCAGTGCGCCAAATTGCAGAGTCTGCAACAACCGCCAAACGCGAGTTAATTGCTCAGTTATGGAAACACTCTGCCTATGTTGGTTCAATTGCTCAGGTCATTGCACGAAGAATTACAAAACATGATCCCGAAACAGCTCTGTTTGCTGGAATGATTCATGAGATATGCTGGTTCTACTTATTATTCCGAACAAAAGATTATCCAGACTTATTCGAGGGTGATATTTCCAGTTTATGGAATAAAGATGATGAGATCGATAATGAAGGTGAATTTATTGGTGAAATTGAAGTAGGTACATTGCTATTAAAAGCGTTGAGTATCCCTGATTCCATCATTGACACCATTGCTTTTGTTTGGCGCGGCTATCAAACCTTTCCTCCCACTTCACTGGGTAGTGTCCTCCTAATCGCTAACCAGCTGGCACCCATTCAATCCCCTTTTACACTCCCCATTTATCAGACAAATCAAGATCATTTAGTCAAACTTGATTTATTCTTTAAAGACTATTCGCTTAGTGAAATACTAGCGGAATCTGAAGAAGAAGTAGATTCATTAACGAACGCCTTATGCTTATAAGCTTGCATCAGGTAATCGTTAAATGCTCAATACCGGCGCTGACATTTTTATTTTTGGTTTCTGACCCATTGAGTTTGATCTGTAAGCGCAGTTCGTTCATAGAATCTGCATTTCTAAGCGCATCTTCATAACTAATCAAGCCCGCTTCATATAGATCAAATAGTGCCGCATCAAAAGTTTGCATACCTAACTCCCTTGATTTTTTCATGATCTCTTTGATTTCATGGACACTTCCTTTGAAAATTAGATCAGCAATTAAGGGTGAATTGAGCATAACTTCAATTGCTGCTACACGCCCTTTACCTTCTTTCTTAGGAATCAATCGCTGCGCAATAAGTGCTCGCATATTGAGGGATAAATCCATGAGTAGTTGAGCACGGCGCTCTTCTGGGAAAAAGTTAATAATTCGATCCAGGGCTTGGTTAGCACTGTTTGCATGCAATGTCCCCATACATAAATGACCTGTTTCAGCAAATGCAATGGCGTGTTCCATTGTTTCGCGATCACGAATCTCCCCGATTAAGATAACATCAGGGGCTTGACGCAGCGTATTTTTTAATGCAGCTTCCCAGGAATCGGTATCTACACCAACTTCACGTTGAGTGATGATGCAATTTATATGTTCATGAACATATTCAACTGGGTCTTCAATGGTGATGATATGGCCATAACTGTTCTGATTCCGGTGACCAATAAGCGCAGCCAACGAAGTCGACTTACCAGAACCAGTGCCGCCAACAAAGATGACTAATCCTCGCTTGCTCATTACGACATCTTTCAGTACTTCAGGTAACTTCAAATCATCAAATTTCGGAATCTGCGTGGTAATCGTTCGAATGACAACGCCTGCTCTCTGTTGTTGAATAAATGCATTGACGCGGAAGCGCCCAATACCTTGTGGATGGATTGCGAAGTTACATTCTTTGCTTGCTTCAAATTCTCCCACTTGCTTATCGTTCATGATAGCTCGTACAAGCTCTACTGTATGTTGCGCTGTAAGTTGCTGCTGTGATACAGGGGTCATTTTTCCATCAATTTTCATTGCAGGAGGGTATCCAGCCGTAATGAACAGATCAGAAGCTTTCTTACTTAACATTAAGCGCAGTAAATCATGCATGAATTTTATTGCTTGTTCTTTTTCCATAATTTTATTTACTGATAATGATCAATTAAGGCGTTATCCACGGATATTATCTTTGTTCATAGCCTTTGTTCTTGCTTCAGCATTTGAGACAACATTTCTTTTTACGAGATCAGCCAGATTCTGGTCGAGGGTCTGCATACCAACTGCCTGACTCGTCTGGATCGTTGAATACATTTGAGCTACTTTCCCTTCTCGAATTAGGTTACGAATCGCAGGAGTACCAATCATGATTTCGTGTGCTGCAGCTCGACCATTACCATCTTTAGTTTTCAATAAAGTTTGAGAAATTACAGCACGGAGCGATTCTGATAACATTGCCCGAACCATTTCTTTTTCTTCTGCTGGAAAAACGTCAATAATACGATCAATGGTTTTAGCGGCTGAACTTGTGTGTAAGGTTCCAAAAACAAGGTGTCCGGTTTCTGCTGCGGTCATAGCTAAGCGAATCGTTTCTAAATCTCTCATTTCACCGACTAGAATAATATCTGGATCCTCACGCAAAGCTGATCGAAGTGCATTGGCAAAACTGTGCGTATCTCTACCAATCTCTCTTTGATTGATTAAGCATTTTTTACTTTCGTGTACAAACTCGATTGGATCTTCAAGTGTAAGAATATGGCCATAATTACTTTCATTGATATCATTGATCATGGCAGCAAGTGTGGTCGATTTACCAGAACCAGTTGGTCCAGTTACTAGTACGACACCGCGGGGTTGTTGCGCGATTTCAGCAAAAATCTTGGGTGCCTTGATTTGCTCTAGTGATAGCACTTTGGATGGAATCGTTCTCATTACTGAGGCCGCACCCCGTTGTGTGTTAAAAGCATTTACCCGGAAACGAGCGAGATTGGGAATAGCAAAAGAAAAGTCACATTCCAAATGCTCTTCATAATGTTTCCTTTGACTATCATTCATGATGTCGTAGATCATGTCATGCACATCTTTGTGTTCCATTGCAGGAAGGTTAATGCGTCTGATTTCACCATGAACACGAATCATGGGAGGCATACCGGCAGAAAGGTGCAAATCAGAAGCGTTATTCTTGACCACGAAGGCGAGTAGCTCTACTATGTTCATCTATTATTCCTAGTCCAAGTTGTTAGGTTATACTGTGATTACTTCAGTATGTTTTACCCAATTCCAAGTAAAATCCTGCTTGTTTATCAACGGTAGGCCTAAACAAAAATTGAGAAGCTACTGCTAGCGCAGTTAATTTAGAATTTTCCACTCCCAACACTTACATTTTCGTTTTATTTTTTTTACTTCATCACTATGGATACAATCGCAACACGTTTGGAATCAGTTAAATTGCGCATAGCTGAAGCTGCAAAGCTTGCAGGAAGAGATCCACAAGAAATTCTATTATTGGCAGCAAGCAAAACAAATCAACCGGATAAGCTCCGTGAAGCATGGAATGCTGGTCAGAAAGTGTTTGGAGAAAATTATCTACAAGAAGGATTAATAAAAATCCATGCGCTCTCTGATCTCCCCATTGAGTGGCATTTTATTGGCCCAATTCAGAGCAATAAAACAAAACCGATTGCTGAGAATTTTGCTTGGGTTCACAGTATCGATAGAGAAAAAATTGCTGCTCGGTTGTCTAGCGCTAGACCAGAATCACTACCACCGCTACAGGTTTGTGTGCAAGTCAATGTAAGTGGAGAAGTTACAAAAAGCGGCATAGCCCCAGAAGAGGCGATTACACTGGCTAAATTTGTTAGTCAACAACCGCGTTTAAAATTGCGGGGTTTAATGGCAGTACCTGAATTGACTTCGGCCACAGCTTTGCAACGCGAGCAATTCCAAATCATGCGAAACATATTCGATCAACTTAAAAATCAGGGCTTTGATGTTGATACACTATCCATGGGCATGTCGGAAGACATGAACATTGCCATAGCAGAAGGTGCAACTATTGTACGTATCGGAACAGCAATTTTTGGACCGAGACGTTACGCTATTCCTGAGGAGCTTGCCCCTCGCCAGTAATTAACCGATGGTATTTGGCAAGCAATTGGTCTTTACTTTCAGGCAGATCAGGATTCGTAACGATACAGTTCACCGGACAAACCTCGATACATTGCGGTTTGTCATAATGCCCAACACATTCTGTACATCGACTTGCGTCGATTTCATAAATTTCTTCGCCTTGCGAAATAGCTCCATTAGGGCATTCTGGTTCACAAACATCACAGTTAATACATTCGTCAGTAATAATAAGCGCCATATTGTTTTTATTTAATCAATGTTCTAGTTTTCTACGTAGCTGTTCTGCCACAATGGGATGAACGAATTTATCAGCTTCTCCACCTAATCTCGCAATTTCCCGAACAATCGTTGCGGAAACAAACATATATTGCTCAGAAGGTGTTAGAAATACAGTTTCGACATCAGGATAAAGGCTACGGTTCATTCCTGCCAATTGGAATTCATACTCAAAATCAGAGACCGCACGCAGTCCTCGAACAATAATTCGAGAATTCTGGCGTTGCACAAATGACATCAATAGCCCAGAAAAACCGATTACTTTCACGTTAGCGTAATCGGATAGCACGGTTTCTGCCATGCTAATTCGTTCTTCAAGTGAGAAAAAAGGTGTCTTGGTGGTATCACCCGCAACAGCAACTACCACTTCCTCAAACAAAGTCGAAGCACGACGGACTAAATCTTCATGACCGCGTGTAATGGGATCAAATGTGCCCGGGTAAATTACTTTGTTCATGATCTTCAAATTTTAAGAGCTGAAAAAAAACATTACCAGCGCGCCCACACTTCAAAATAACCCAGTGATCATTCTGTTGAAATGGACACTCACTCTCTAGATAAACGATTCCAGATTTACTTAATCGCGATGGTAATAGTGGTAATATTTTAGGAAGTAAATCTAGCTGAAAGGGTGGGTCGAGATAAATCACATCATATTGATTTTGATCCAACCGGATGAATTCAATCGCATCCATTTTAACTAGTTTAATCTGTGCTGCGCCTAATTTTTCTTTCATTGAGCGTAGCACTTGAAAAACATTATTTTTTATCTCTACCATAACAACACTTTCTGCTCCGCGAGATGCCGATTCGAACCCCATGGCACCACTCCCAGCAAATAAATCGATACAATGCTTACCCTGCAGATCTTGCCCTAGCCAGTTAAAAACGGTTTCGCGAACTCGATTCGGTGTGGGTCGAACACCAACTTCATTTGCAACAGAGATCAAACGACTTCTCCATTGCCCACCAATAATACGAACTTTTCCACTTTGAGGCATTAGCTGATAATATCTATTCTGAATGGACAGAAAAGCGCTGATTTAAGTAATTTGAGTTACTTAATAATCCAATTGCTAGCATTATACTGAACAAAAAATAATTGAATAACCACTAGCTAATCAATTTAAGGCAATGAGAAAGCGTATTCATCTTTTAGAAACAGAGCTGGTTTAATTTTAAACCATATAACATCACTATTGATAATAGCTTTTCTTAGAAAACAACATCATCTAAATCTTTTTTAGGAATTCATTTGTGTCACCTTATGAGCTATTAATAGGCCTACGCTACACAAAAGCAAAGCGGCGTAATCATTTTATTTCCTTTATTTCCTTGATTTCGCTACTGGGTATTACACTGGGTATGACAGCGCTAATTACAGTCATGTCAGTCATGAATGGATTTCATAAAGAAGTGCGTTCGCGAATATTGGGGGTTGCTTCTCATGTGCAAATCACCAGCTTCAATGGAACGATCGCGCATTGGGAGCAGGTCGCTGATATCGCAGTCAAGAATCCTCAAGTAATTTCGGCAGCACCCTACGTTAATGCACAGGGGATGCTTTCGTATAATCAAGTGGTACGCGGTGTTATCGTGCGCGGAATATTACCGGATGCTGAAAATACTGTCGCAGATTTCTCCAATATGATGATGATGGGGGAGTTAAATCAGCTACAGGCTGGAGAATTTGGCATTGTCATTGGCCTTGAATTAGCGAGGGCGCTGGGTACTTTTCCTGGTGATAAGATTGTGTTGATATCACCTCAAGGTCAAGTGACGCCGGCAGGTATTTTACCCCGCTTGAAACAATTTACCGTTATCGGTGTTTTTGAAGCCGGTCATTATGAATATGATTCAGGTCTCGCGTTAATCCATCTGGTTGATGCACAGAAGCTCTATCGAATGGAACCTGATCAAGTATCCGGTGTTCGCTTAAAATTACATGACTTGTTTGAAGCACCGAAAGTAGTGCGGGAATTGTCAGCCCTATTTTCAGCGGATACCTACATTAGTGACTGGACGCAACAACATACCAATTACTTTCGCGCCATTCAAATCGAAAAGCGCATGCTGTCACTCATTCTGGCGCTAATTATCGCAGTTGCGGCGTTTAACATTGTTTCAACATTAGTCATGGCTGTCACAGATAAACAATCAGACATCGCCATTTTACGCACGCTCGGCGCTAGCCCGGGTAGCATCATGAAGATTTTCATTGTACAAGGAACATTAATCGGCTTGTTCGGAACCCTATTGGGCATTATAGGTGGAGTTATTCTGGCTTATAACGTCAGTGATGTCGTAGTTTTCATTGAGCAAATGTTTAACATTCAATTCCTCTCCCAAGAAGTGTATTACATTAGTGAGATTCCTTCAGATCCTCATTTATCTGACATTGTAACTGTAGCCGTTGTGTCGTTTGTTTTGACATTGTTAGCGACACTTTATCCAAGTTATCGCGCATCGAAAGTTAATCCCGCTGAGGCATTGCGTTATGAGTAACCAAGTTATCGCTTGCCAAAATTTATATAAGAGTTATTTTCAGGGAAAACTAGAAGTACCCGTATTACACGGGGTAAATCTGCAACTAAACAAAGGTGAAATGGTTTCGATCGTCGGCGCTTCTGGTTCGGGTAAAAGCACCTTACTACACTTACTTGGAGGGCTAGACAGTCCAACCAAAGGTCAGATCAAGATATTGGATCAAGATATTACCCAGATCGGTGAGCACCAACGATGTCAGCTACGCAATCGATCATTGGGCTTTATTTATCAATTTCATCATTTACTTCCTGAGTTTAGCGCACAGGAAAATGTTGCGATGCCACTTTTGATTCGACGCATGAATAGGAAAGAGGCTATGGATACTGCTGCAGAAATGCTTCAGCAAGTTGGACTTGGTCATCGACTGACTCATACCCCAGGAGAACTTTCTGGCGGTGAACGCCAGCGTGCGGCGGTAGCAAGGGCATTGGTAACAAGGCCAGCCTGTGTTTTAGCAGATGAGCCTACGGGTAATCTTGATCGACATACCGCTGAAGGGATATTTAATTTAATGCTCGACCTCAATCAAAAAGCAAATGCCAGTTTAATCATCGTAACACATGATTCACAGATTGCTCAGCGAGCGGAACGCATTTTGCATCTGGTTGATGGTGTTCTTACAACTCAGTAATTTTTTACCCAATACAACCTTATTTTGAATTGACCCCTTATTACTGAAGGTAATAGCTTCTGATTGGGTTTAGTTGATTATCTAACTCAAAACAGAGTGGCTTCCCGGTCGCAATAGAGAGCTTCATGACTTGCCACGGTGATAAGTGATTCAATTGCATTACCAGCGTACGTAAAAGATTTCGATGTGAAACAATGAGTATTCGTTTACCTCGCTTAATTTCTGGCAGAATATCGTTCTGCCAACACGGATAAACACGTGCTAAGGTTTGCTCCATACTTTCGGTTCGTGGTAATAACTGTTGGTTAATACTTTGATAACGGGACTGATTGCCTGGGAAGCGAGGATCGTTCAATTCAAGTATCGGCGGCATTGCTTTGTAAAAGATTTGACAAGCCAGGACAGGCCAAATACCGAATTTTTTAATCGCTTCCCATCGTTGAAGCCCTTCAAGCGCGCCATAGTGCCGTTCATTTAAGCGCCAATCTTGAATAAGTGGTGTTCTTTCTAACCCCATTTCAGCGCGTATAATGTTGAGGGTATCAACCGCTCGTTCCAATACAGAGCTATAGCAGAGGTCAAAACTAAAATTGGCTTGTTTAAGCAAGCGTGCGGCACGCTTGGCTTCCTCCTTGCCTTTCTCGCTTAATGCAACATCACTCCAACCTGTGAAATGCCTATCTTGATTCCAGATACTCTGCCCATGGCGAAGCAAAACCAGTTGTATCGGCCTGGAAAGGTTGTTCACATTAACAACATTATCGGGAAATAGAAGCAATGGATGCTTCTTTCCAAATTCGCTTCAATGCGTCCCATAATCCCTTGCGGATTGTTTTCAAGTAAAGCGAGTTATCCGATAACCCATTGACTAATCGCTGCTGCGCTTTACCTAAATTATGGTAGGGCAAACTCATAAAAAGATGGTGGGTTGCATGGAACCTTAATCCAACAGGAGCCCAAAGCGTAGTCAGAAAATTTCCTGGAATATTGATTGAATCTAGGTATTGCTCTGCCAACTCAAGCGAATGATCTCCTGGATTACGATAAGCATGTGCAGCCAGTGTTCTTAAGGAATTCAGTATAAAAACACATACCGCAGTCACGTACCATAAAACTAAAGCTTGGTAGGGGAGTAGCCCTACAATAACCAGTCCTACAACGGTTGCAGCAAATGCAAATGTTGCAAATTCTTGCAACCACCAGTAATGATCATTACGAATTGCATTGGGTGCCCGAATATACTGGGGATTAATCGTTAATGAAGAAGCACGCTGCCAAACGAGCTTACGCAGCGGCGGAATCAAATAAGATAGCGGGGTTAACAATAAGAAACGCGCAACCAGCAATAGCGGAAGAATAAAGGAGAGTAATACATAACGGACCATTTCGATGGGCTTCTGCGTGGCGAATGGAAGATATTCCCCATCCAAATGAGTTCCATAGACGTCGCGCTTGTGGTGATCATTATGCACACCATCATACATGAAGGAAGGAATCATCATCGGAATGCCACAGATTAAGTTCCATACCCATCGGAAAACTTGGAAAGTACCCTTTTTAAGATGTGCAAGTTCATGAACAAAAATTGCGGAGCGGTAAAAGGCAAAAACCGTGATCACAAATCCCAAAATTTGCTCGATTGAGAAAAGTGTTGTTTGCAGCGTAACGATAAATCCCGTCCATCCCAGTAGGATATGAAACAAAAAATCAGCCCAATAGATTCTTGGGTCAGGCGTCATTAAATCACTGACGAGTGCATATGCTTCACGGAGCGGAAAATCGACAGAGGAACGATCAGACATCTTATAAAGTTGGTTTCCAATGCTTGGTAATGTGGTCGATGATTAACTGATTGATGACATGATCGGTCTGGTTAACTTGGCTAAAATTGGGAACACCAGGCCATCCTGCATCAAAGAAATCTTGCCCATTAAATGATCTTGCAGCTTCATAGCGGGGAATAACATGGAAGTGAACATCAGGATCCACCATCATCAACATAAGATAATTTAATTTGTCGTAACCAAAAGCATTTTTTAGTGCACTATCAACTTCTCGGGTTACTTGGTGTAATTCACTGAAGCTGGCTGAACTTAATTCAGAGAACGCAAAGACTGGCTCATGAGCAACAAGCACCAACGCACCCAAAGTTAATTGCGCAGGGCGCAATAAAACACTCCAATGCTGATATTGGCGAATGATGGTATCCGGCGCACCAAATTTCTGCATCGTACCATTAAACACAGTCAATGCCATATTACATCGGAAGCGGAATAATCGTCTCGCGAAGGGAGGGCTCTTGCTGATAACGATTGAGTTTATTGTCGGGGGTAGAGAATAGCTTTTCTGCGCGTTGTAGATCTTCGATGAAATCGATTTCGCCCCATTTAAATCCTTGAACCGATCTCGAATTAACCTGATGTTGCTCAGCAAGCTGATCGATAATACTCAAATACCATGATTTAAGTTTACTGGGATCGCGAAGCGCTTGCTCAACCGCATTCCGAAACAGTATTGCTCCTTCTTGCTGGAAATAAATAAAACCAATCGATTCTGCATGAGATTGTTCCGGCACCAGTAATTTACTGACATGCCGAACCCATTTGTCACTATTGAGCTCCACTTTCATATCATCTTCATCAAATGTTTCTTTATAATCAACACTGAGCGTTATGGGTGCGTATTCAGACTGAAGAACATGAGCAACCAAAGCAGTTTCAAATAGCGTATCGCCATTGATAAGGACAAAATTACCTTCCATCTGGTCGCGCACAATCCAGCAACTGGCCAGATTATCTGCTACTTCATAAAATGGATTAAAGCAAACACGAATCTCTGGATAAGCAGCATATCGTTGAGCAATCAATGCTTCGACCTTTCCGATTTGAAACCCACCTACAATCGTTATTGAATCGACACCAGCATCAATCAATGCATCAATTTGCCAAGCAATAACAGGTTTATCCGCAACAGATAATAAGCACTTGGGAGTATTTTCTGTGAGCGGTAACAGTCTTCTGCCTTGTCCCGCACTTAATATGATTGCTTTGGTCGGATTTGAATTCATCATGGTATGCGTCATGCTCCAATCTATTCGGTTATGACTACGAAACGCTCGGGTTAAATAATTTCTATTCTACTTGAAAAAAACAACATAACCGTAAACGAAGTCAATCCGTTAATTCTATCACGCACTCATGGAATTAAACTGGCGTAGCGCTGCAACGATTTTATTAATCGCTTTTAGAAAATCATCAATCTGATTCAACGTGTTATCATGCCCCAAACTAATCCGCACCGCGCATCGCGCTAACATCGGCGCAACTCCCATTGCTTCCAGTACATGACTTTTACCAGGGGTAGCACTAGAACAAGCAGCGCCACTGGCAACGGCAAAACCAGCCTTATCTAACTTGACGACTAGCGTATCTCCTTCGATATCAGGTATAGCGAAATAACAGGTATTTGGTAATCGGGGAGCATTTTGACCAAAAATCGTTGCACCTAATGCGCTTAACCCTTGCTCCAAATATTCGCGAAGTCGAACAATGTGAGCAGAAGCTTCGCTTATTCTCGCTTTAACCAATTCGCAAGCAACGCCAAAACCAACAATCGCAGGCACATTTTCAGTTCCCGAACGCATGCCATTTTCGTGCCCCCCACCATAAATTAACGGTTTTAGGATAAGGCGTTTATCAACGATGAGCGCTGCCGCTCCTTTGGGACCATAAATTTTATGTGCTGAGATCGTCATTGCATGGACATTAAGGTCAGCAAAATTAAGCACTATCTTACCCAAAGCTTGTATCGCATCGGTATGCATCCAAGCTCCCTGGTTTTTTGCTAGCTCAGCAATTGCTGCAACATCTTGGATAACTCCTGTTTCATTATTTGCCAACATGACAGATACCAATCCTGCCTTGTCGGAAATTACATTGCGCGCATCAGTTAAATTGACTTGGCCTTCCGTATTGACAGTTAATTGATGTAATGTCCAAGGGTTATTCGATCTGCGCGCTAATTCCTGGGCTGGTCTCCTGACGCAAGGGTGCTCGATGGCACTAATAACGATGTTAGCGGGTTTCAAATAATCTGCTGCGCCGCGAATAAACAGGTTATTCGCTTCAGAACCACCGCTAGTAAAAATAACTTGCGAAGGCTGAACCCCTACGGCGTGAGCAACTTGTTCACGTGCCTGATTGATCGCACGTCGTGCTTCAATCCCATAACTGTGCAAACTCGATGCATTCCCATACTTCTGTCGGAAAAAAGGCAGCATGGCTTCCAATACTTTTTCATCAACCGCAGTCGTCGCGTTGTGATCAAAATAAATGGCGGGCATTGGCTCGTTTTATCGCTTTAAATATTTAACGGACACCTAGCATTTCTAACGCTTTATGCAGCGCTTCGACCGATTCTTTATGTTTACCTTTATTGTGGAGCGCCTCGCCTTCAGCACGTAATTTTCTAATTTCTTGTTCTTGCATTTCAGTGATTGCAGGCTGTTTCGACAAGGCTTCATCAATTTTTCGCATATCGATAACACAACGATAGGCAAACGCGCTGCTGCTGAATATAAGCAAGCTAATCATGACGATAAAATGCTGTAGTTTCATTTGATCCTCCTATGGCTTTAAGTTAGTAACTTAAGTATGACTCGATTGATCATTAAAAGTTAGCATAAGATCTTACTTTACAGTTAAGAAGGCAGCCGCATAAATTGTTTTAGATTTTTTCTGTATACAAGCGTCTTATGGCCAATCACTAAAAATACTAAATTACTCGGAAAGCCAATTATAAAAAGGTTTTTAGGCTATAAATACTGAATCACTTTGGAGGTTAAATTTTTTATTTAGGCTCTAGACTAGCAGACGTAATCTGTTAGTCTAGAAAGATGTTAAGAAACAGTAAATTAAGTGATTATTGCATTAAAAAAATAATTCAATGTTTTTGCATTGATATACCAGCGAACAAAACGGCTCTATTGTTAGGTAAAAATCGTAACACGATTAATCATTG
>SSFW01000107.1 GCA_008015595.1 Nitrosomonas sp.
GTTGTAGTTGCCCGCGCCATCGGTTGTCGTCGTACCAACCAATACGCCCTTCGTGTTGTTGACACAGGTGTATAGTCTGACCGTCGCGCCCGATATACCATTTTCTCCCGCGTCTTGTTGGCCGTTCGCGTTCTTGTCTTCCCATACGCGGTCGCCCAATTGCGCAGGGATAATCTCTGCAATCAAACCTGCATCAACGGTAAGATCACTGTCACCGGAAAGTAAAGAATAGCTTCCTGTTTTACCATTCGTTGTATTAGCGTCGCTATCAGTCGTGTCTGAGCCAATATCATTGTTGGTAAATAAAAATCCTGTCGGCGCTACAAACTCAACTGAGTAGGTACCTGGGTTCAGATTATCAAAAAGATAAAATCCATTGCCATCTGTTACGGTTGTTCTAATTACAGTTCCCGTACTATCCAGCAATTTAACGGTGACATCAGCTACCCCAGCTTCTTGATTGTCTTGCTGCCCATTGCCATTACCATCTAGCCAAACTTGGTCTCCTAGTTCGGCTAGTTTATAAAAACCAGCATCAATCGTTTGGTTATATTCGCCCGCAGAAAGAATGACTTTATCAGAAACCAAACCATCGCTATTTACCCCTGATAGCGGCAATGAATCCGATTGACGTGGGCTTGTCGCGTCATATCCACTCGGCGTCATGAATAATACTTGATAATCCAAACCTGGCGTCAATCCAGTAAATTTATACTCACCTTGCGCACCAGTCGTTGTCTGCGCTAATACTTCATTGAGGTCATCGAAATCCCCATCGTCATTTAAATCGCGAACTAACTTAACAACAGCGCCCGCAATTCCCACCTCAGATGTATCTTGAATACCGTTTGCGTTAGTGTCATGCCAAACAAAATTCCCTAAAGCGGCTGACTTAACTTGAACAAGAGTCGGTTGTTGGGCTACACCATCAGTCCGATAAGGCGCAAGCAAAAGCAGGGTATAGTCATTCGTTGGATCACTATCGGTAATATCAGATTGGTAGTTATTACCATTAGCCAGCGCTAAATTGATTAATGCTGTGACTTTAGCAGGATCAACAGTCCCAATCGAAGTACTACCAGCATAAGGATCGCCTAATAATTCCCATGCCGCTGCTTGTACTTCACCAAAGGTATAGCCGTTTCCCGGCGCACTAAAATTCTGATTAAACAACCAGTTAACCACATCCAAGTTTTGCGGATTTTCAATTTTTAGAACTGGAAAAACAGCACTATTGACACCCAATTCATAAATTGAGTATACCTTTGCTTGAAGTGTTATCTGGAAAGATCCACCTGTCGGAGTCCCTGCAGGTGGGTTTATCGGTGTATCACGGTCAGCACACCACGCATCATAACTACTTGAACCGATTAAACCTCTGAATTGCGCGTCTAGGAACTCAATATCGAAATAGCTTGGAACATTATTGGTTCCAGTATATGAAAATTTGACAGTAGTGATGGGTGGCAGTGACATGAACCTTTCTCCTCAAGTTAATACTTTTTTTCTATTATTTTCCCAGAGAGCCTACAGAAGGGCACTCTGGGTAATTTTATTGATGAAACGCTGTTATTTACGACGAGCAAACCACATACCAGCGACACCTGCAGCAATAATTGCTAAAGTTCCTGGTTCAGGTAATGGCTGACCAACTTCAGCAAATGCTGCTGTTGAGGTTAGACAAAGTATCAATATCGATAAAATTTTTTGCATGGTTCCCTCATTTAATAAATACTAAAAACATGGAATTTTCTAATTGAAGGCCGATATCAAGCGATATTTAAGGCCACTCATGCCGCAGCAATATTCATGCCATACAAAAAAACACAATAAACACATCAAGATATACCTATCTAAAATCCCGACACCAGACAAGTGTAAAATTTATCGACAGCAATAAAATGTGGTTAAGCACAAGAACGGAGCAAACTCATTACCACAGGCTTGCTTATCTTGATTAACCTTATGATTAAATACAGTTGTGAGAAAACCAGGTAAAAACAATGCACTAAGGAGAAAGTAAAGCACTGTGTAAAATATCTCGACAAGACATGCTCCGAGTTACAGCATGAATGCAAGTCTCGCCCCAGATCGTTTCGCGATTAGGTAATGAATTAAAGGAAATCTGAGTAATTGTTCGCAGAAGGAATGCCCATCAAATCATCAATACAAACCATTTTCTGAGCTTTCTGGATCATAGGCTGACGGGTTGAAATAATGATCGAGGTTCGCCCTTGCATCAAAACATCGAGGGCATGATCAACTTTTTCGTTACTGAGTTCAAATTCAGCGAAGGACTCATCAATAATGACAATCGCTGGATTTTTAAGTAATGCACGCGCCAATAACACGCATTGCTTGAGTGCCTCAGAGGAAGTCAATCCATCTTTATTGATGCGAGTCTGCAAGCCATAGGGCATTTCTCGTGCAAAATCAGCAACGTGACTTACCCGGGCGATAGCGGTCAATTGCGCTTCTGTTGCACAATGCATCGTCCCATATGCAATATTGGCTGCCAACGTATCTTCAAGCAGTGGCATATCGGGACTAATCCATGCAACCTTTGTACCTATCTCCTCGCTCTTCAGCGTAGCAATATCGATTCCATCCAGCATTATCCTTCCTGAGTGCGGTTGATTAAATCGTAGTACACAATCCAGCATTGATTTGAGCACCCCAGGGTTTGCTGCGGTTAATGCCACCACGTCTTTGGGTTGAATTGTCAAAAAACTATGGGACGATGAATCATTAAGCGAATCACGACCTTGCGGTTTAAGATTCTCAATAACGAGCGCGCCTTGAATCGTTCCAAGGGCGATTCCTTCTCTAGGAGGTTGTGTCTGCAATGATAGGAATTCATTGAGTTGTTGCAACGCAATCCGTCCTGTATCCATCTCTGCAATACGATTCAAAAACCGAGCTGAAGCAGGCGCAAGCAATCCGAATGCAACAATCATTGCAATCATTTCACTGAGCGCTAGCTTATGAAGATGATATTGATGCAACAAGTAATAAAAAACTGCAATGAGCATTAGAGAAAAGACAATGATCGCCAGGAGCTTACCTAAGAAATTGCCTATAATCGGTTTTAGTAAGGATATTCGCTGTTTCTCAAGTCGTTGATAAAAATTGCTTTTTTCCTGGAATAAACTCTCATCAATTTTGATCGATCGAATATGCTTCATAATTTGTTGAAATAAATCCGACGATTTTGTGATTGCCAAGGATTGACTATTACGATGATTGGGTCCTTTATTAAGGATCTGAGCGATTAAAACAGTAACCAAAATCAAAAAGATTCCTAGCACCGCGGCATCCCGATTGATATAAAACATGATGGCGACTAAGCCAGTAAAAATGAGGATTTCTTTAACTTGGCCCCAAAATACGCGCGTACTGAGATCTGCAATTTTCAATATATTCGCAATGTGATCTATGTAAAATTGCTTGAGGTCATGCTGCTCAAAGTGGTAAACCGGTAATGCTAGCGCTTTTTCTAATAGAAGCGTTTGAAGACCGGTCGATAGTTTTCCCGCAATCCAGCGCAAGATAAAATCTGCAAAGTAATTTGCTATTATTCGCACGCTGATAATACAAATCAGCGTAAACATCGTTACCATCATTGTTTCTTGATCTTGGTCTAGCATGTGATCCAGTAACGCCTTGGCCACTAAAGGTAGTGTTGCGGATGACACGCCAACAATCAAAAGAATCGCTGCAACAAGCCAAAAGAAAACTTGATAGAGCTTACACCAATTAATCAGCAAATGGATCGATTTTGTTTCACTCATGGTGCATCATCATCAATGCTAAAATTATTCAAAATAAATGCAATGGCTGCGTACATAAAGTCATCTCTTTTTAGTAAACTCACAGCATATTCAGGATTCAGTCAATTTATCAATCCGTTTAGGAAAACTTAATTTCATTCGATCAGGACAATGAATACACATCCATCCGAACCTACCCAACAGCGACCTTCCACACCTAGAAAAGGTATCATTCTAGCAGGTGGTTCAGGTACTCGACTCTACCCTGTAACTCAAGTCATTTCAAAACAACTCTTACCAATTTTTGATAAGCCAATGGTTTATTATCCGCTAAGCACCCTAATGCTTGCAGGGATTCGCGATATTCTTATCATCTCAACACCGCAAGATACCCCGCTCTTCAAGCAATTATTGGAGAACGGTGAATCCTGGGGGCTCAATTTGTCCTATGCCGTGCAACCTTCCCCCGATGGCTTAGCTCAAGCCTTTATCATTGGTGAATCGTTCTTGGGAAGCGACTATTCTGCATTAATCTTAGGTGACAACATTTTTTATGGTCACGATTTCCACCATTTACTCGATAACGCCACGCAACGCGCAACGGGTGCAACGGTTTTTGCGTACCATGTTCATGACCCTGAACGCTATGGTGTGGTTGGATTCGATTCTGCCGGCCGAGCGATCAATCTTGAAGAAAAACCACAACAACCCCAATCAAACTACGCGGTAACCGGCTTATATTTTTATGATCAGCAGGTTGTTGAATACGCAAAAAGTTTAAAGCCTTCCGCGCGAAATGAATTAGAAATTACCGACCTCAATCGAATTTATCTAGAACAAAACAAACTCCAGGTGGAAATTATGGGCAGAGGCTATGCTTGGTTGGATACCGGCACATACGAATCATTACTCGATGCGAGCAAATTTGTAGCAACCATAGAACATCGCCAGGGATTGAAAATCGCATGTCCTGAAGAAATCGCATTTCGTAAAGGATGGATTACCGCAGAGCAGTTAGATAAATTGGCTCGGCCCTTAGCTAAGAATAGCTACGGTAAGTATTTACAGCAAATTTTGAACCAACCCTTATTATGATCGCTTGAGAAAATTAAGGAACAAAAAATGGAAGCCATTCAATTAGCCATTCCAGATGTTTATTTGATTCAACCGCGTGTATTTGGCGATGAACGAGGCTTCTTTTTTGAAAGCTATAATCAGCAACAGTTTAATGCAGCGATCAATCGACCCATTGGCTTCGTTCAAGCTAACCATTCGCGCTCAGCGCGCCATGTGCTGCGTGGCTTACATTATCAAATCAAACAACCACAAGGTAAGTTGGTTCGAGTCGTCAGTGGAGAAGTTTTTGATGTGGCTGTCGATCTTCGCAAGCACTCTGCTACCTTTGGGCAATGGGTTGGTGAAATTTTAAGTGCTGAAAATAAAAAGCAGCTCTGGATTCCTGAAGGCTTTGCACATGGCTTTCTCGTGCTTTCCGAATCGGCCGACTTCCTTTACCAAACAACCGACTATTGGGCACCGGCGTTTGAACGGTGCATCCTCTGGAACGATCCCGTATTGAATATTCAATGGCCAATCGATCAGCCTCCTGTGCTATCGGGTAAAGATGCACAAGGCACATCGTTTAAGCTCGCCGAAACTTACCCTTGAACACTACGTTCCCATTAGCACCAACCGCCATTAATTACTAATATATGGCAAAGTCCAAATCGCTATACTTCTGCAATGCGTGCGGCGGGCAATCCTTGAAATGGCAGGGACAGTGCCCTCACTGTCGCGAATGGAATACCTTGGTTGAAGGCGTTGCTGAAAAAAAAGGGCCAAGTTTGATTTCAGGACTAAGACCAACTGAAATACAAAGCTTGAGCGATATCGAAGTCACTGAAACACCCCGTTTATCAACAACAATCGGCGAATTCGATCGTGTGCTGGGGGGTGGCTTGGTGCTGGGGGGAGTCGTGTTATTAGGGGGAGACCCGGGTATCGGCAAATCGACACTGCTGCTTCAGGCGCTTTCAGCAATGTCGATGGATCATCGCGTATTATATGTTAGCGGCGAAGAATCGGCGCAGCAAATCGCTTTAAGAGCACGGCGATTAAATCTCGATGTCAGTAAAGTCAGCTTGTTGACTGAGATTCATCTTGAAAATATCCATGCAATGCTTAGTAACGCAGCACCTGCGATAACAGTCATCGATTCAATTCAAACAATCTATTCAGATACCTTGCAATCAGCCCCCGGTTCTGTGGCACAAGTCAGAGAATGTACTGCGCAATTGACGCGAATTGCCAAAAGCAAAGGGATTTGTATGATTCTGATCGGGCATGTGACGAAAGAAGGTTCGCTTGCCGGGCCCAGAGTGCTTGAACATATGGTCGATACCGTTATGTATTTCGAGGGTGATGCTCACTCTAGTTTCCGTTTGGTTCGCTCATTCAAGAATCGATTTGGCGCCGTCAATGAGCTCGGTGTTTTTGCAATGACGGAAAAGGGGTTGCGCGGTGTTAATAATCCATCCGCTTTTTTTCTCTCTCACCACCATAAGCCTGTGCCAGGTTCCTGCGTTATGGTCACTCAAGAAGGAACTCGCCCCTTATTGGTCGAAATTCAAGCCTTGGTTGATGACACCCACACTGCTAACCCCAAACGTTTGAGTATCGGGTTAGAACAAAACCGACTGGCAATGCTTTTAGCTGTTCTGCATCGCCATGCCGGAATTCCTTGTTTCAATCATGATGTCTTCATCAATGCAGTGGGTGGTATCCGAATCACCGAGCCTGGCGCTGATTTAGCGGTTTTAGCCGCGATTGTTTCATCAATTAAGGATAAACCTCTTGCAGAAAAAATGGTGGTATTTGGTGAGATTGGCTTAGCTGGAGAAATTCGCCCCGTACAACGCGGCCAAGAGCGGCTAAAAGAAGCAGCAAAGCTCGGGTTTACCAAAGCCATCATCCCCGAATCAAATAAGCCCAAGCAGCCTATCCCTGACATCGAAATCCTTACCATAAACCGAGTGGAACAAGCATTAGCGCTACTGCGATGAACAGCGTCATTACATCTAGAAAAATTCGTATCTATTTGTTAATTTTACTTACTTGTGCATTGCTTCTGGCTGCCGCTGTGCTACCACCGGTCTCACAATCCACCTTATATCATGAGTTCGCTGATCAACGCTCGTATTGGGGTATTCCTAATTTCCTCAACGTGGTTTCTAATCTAATTTTCTTGATTGTTGGCATCGCGGGTCTAATTTATTTGAGGAGGGAATCATTATTACAGCAAAATCAACCGTTATCCGCTGAAATAAAATCATACCGACTGGTATTTGCTAGTACCGCTGCTGCTTGCTTGGGTTCGATTTACTATCACTGGGAACCTAGCCTGATTAGCCTATTCTGGGATCGATTACCCATTGCAATCGGATTTATGAGCTTACTTGCCGCGACTGTAATGGAACGCTTTGCTACTAACTGGGTAACAACCTATTCTGTAATATTATTACCTATTGCTGGTGCAATGAGCACGCTATACTGGCTCTGGAGCGAGTTTTATAGTGTTGGTAACTTAAATTACTATCTGGCTGCACAATTTTGTTCAATTATTCTCATTCTCCTGCTAGTTAGCGGTTTTCCATCTCGCTATAGCCATGCGTCGGAGATTTATCGCATCCTGTCCATTTATGGTTTAGCTAAATTAGCTGAGATAGCTGATCAAGAAGTCTATCAATTCGGAAACATCATCAGCGGACATACCCTTAAACACATCCTCGCTGGACTTGCAGTTTATTTCATTATGCGCATGCTAAAAATACGAACACTGAAATCAAGCCATGAAATATACATCAGTCAAAAATAAAAAACCCCTTAGCCAATTTTGCTAAGGGGTTGGTAATTTTAGAAGTTACTCAAGAGCCAAAACGCGGTGTACGCGACTGATTACTTCTTCCTGAACCTGAAAATGAATTAAATCCAGATGAAAATCCACTGCGATTTCGGACAGGTCTTTTTCTAGCCTCAGAGCCAGCTGAAAAATCATTAAACGTATGATTATCCCGCTTTGATTGATTGGAGTGGTTCTGCGTTTTTCTTTCTTCAGTTAATTGATTACCTCCCCCCCACGACCGATTTCGTTTATGCGTGATATTTGGCATTCTTTGGTCTCTACCGCTGTGTGAACGCCCACCACCAGTCTTTGGTTTATATTTTGACTCCATTCCTGGAACAACGAAAGGGGCAATCGTTTGCCCTGTAAATCGCTCTATTTTTCTCAGGCTGATGCTGTCCCTTCCAGTTGCAAATGATACTGCTACGCCTGATGCTCCAGCTCGTCCGGTTCGACCAATCCGATGTACATAATCTTCTGCAAATTTAGGTAAATCAAAATTAATGACATGAGTAATATTCGTAACATCGATCCCACGGGCAGCCACATCAGTAGCAACCAGTATTCTTAAACGCCCTGCTCTTAACCGCGTCAGTGTTCTCGTTCGTTCACGCTGATTCATATCACCATGTAATGCTGCTACTTCATGACCGGATACAGCCAAATCATCGGCCAATGCATCCGCATCTCGTTTGGTTGCGGTAAAAACGATAGCTTGTTTAAGTGACTCATCACGTAACAAATGATCTAGTAATCGATTTTTATGCGAGAGATCATCAACATAATGGAGTTTCTGCTCAATATTATCCAGCTTTGCGTGTTGAGCGGCTACCTGAATACGTTTAGGTGATTTCAATAATCGTAATGCGATCTTATCAATCGATGAATCCAATGTTGCTGAAAACAATAAGGTTTGACGTGTATCTGGTGTGCGGGAGGCGATGGCTTCAACATCATCGATAAATCCCATATCTAACATTCGATCTGCTTCATCCAACACCAGCATTTCCAAGCGGGAAAAATCGATACGACCACGCTGGATATGATCAATAAGTCTTCCTGGGGTTGCAACTAAAATATCAACGACTTGTGATAATAGTTTATTTTGTAAGGGGTAGGACATACCGCCGAGAATACTCACCACTTTAGTGTGTGGCAAATATTTACCAAATTTGCTGGTAGCGTCTGAAACTTGTAGTGCTAACTCTCGTGTCGGCGTTAATACCAGGACCCGTGGCCCGCGGCTTCTAATTTTAGATGGTGTAGCTAACCGGTTCAGCGCTGGTAGCATAAAAGCGGCTGTTTTACCTGTCCCTGTTTGGGCAGAAGCCATAACATCGTGACCTAAGATTAATTCTGGAATTGCTTGTTGTTGAATCGGTGTAGGGGCAGTGTAGCCTAATTCATGAATTGCTTTAATAATTGCTGGGTTTAAATTTAAATTTTCAAAAGACACGTTATTTCCCAAATTAAGTTTGAGTAAAAAAGCAAGCAGGAATGAATTGAACGAGTCAACCAATACCGCTAGCGCAGGATTAATGCATCGCTGCTAACCAGGGGTATAAGCAATTTCCAAAGAAAGAAAATTGAAGGAAGGTCAGGAACGATGGGATATAACTATGAAACTGCCATAGTTAGCTTGCTATTATAGAATATTTTCGATTACTTTTGCAAAATTCACATCACTAGCATCATAAACTTTATTCTTCACTTACTTCAGCAATTCAATGATCGTTTGATCTTTTGCCATATCTAAGGCAGTTTTATCGCTTTTACTTTTAAGTTTGGTATCAGCGCCCTTCTCAATCAACAATTTAACAGTGTCGATATGATCGTGTAACGCAGCCCACATCAATGCCGTAATTCCATCTTGATTTTGCTGATTTATACTCGCTCCTCGCGCTAACAACGTTTCAACAACTGCAGTCTGACCATTCTGTGCCGCCAAGATAAGCGCTGTAAAATCATTGGTCGCTTTCAAGTCAGCTTTCGCACCTTTTTCCAGTAGCAGTTGAACCACCTCTTGAGCACCGACCAAAGCTGCTAAAATAAGGGCTGAGGCGCCATTCACATCTTGAAGATCGGGTTTTGCACCATTCGTAAGCAACGTGTTTACAATGTCAACATGGCCGTTCTGCGCTGCAATATGCAGCGCCGTCGTTTGACTAGTATCGCTTAAGTCAGGATCCGCTCCTTTTGCCACCAAACTTTTAACAATATCAGCATAATCCTTTGCAGCTGCGATGATGAGTGGGGTTAATCCATTTTTAGCTTGCAAATTGGGATCTGCGCCCTTTGCAAGTAGAGTATCGACGATCGCAGCATGGCCATTTTTTACAGCGAGTAACAACGCGGTTCCCCCTTGAATATTCGCCGCATCCACTTCAGCATTCTTATCCAGTAGTAATTTCACTATGGCGTCATGCCCTTTCTGAGAAGCCACAGCCAACGCCGTAAATCCATCTGGGTTTTTCAAATTAATATCTAAACCTTCAGCCAATAATTTTTCTACGGTTGCACCATCGCCAGTTAGCGTTGCCTTAAAAAAATCTGCCTCGCTATTTGCAAAACTGATTGAAGTCCAAAGCAAGAGAGAAACTAGGCATAATCCAAAGCGATTGAATTGAGATTTAAAAAATACGTTCATAATGAGTAGCATGTGCTAGAAATTAACTTATAAGGTTAAATAAAGTGGAAAAGTATACCTCACTTTTCCTAACGCTTCGTTTGTAAAAGCGTTTACTGTGCAATCAACGCCAAGCTCAATGGCGCCCACAGTTTAGTGTTCACCTTCAGCTCACGAGGAAATTCCGCATCATCCCGAGATCTTCATGCTCAAGGTTATGGCAATGGTAGAGATACAGACCCGTATAGTCCTCAAACGGCTTAATAATTGTAACCTCCTCGCCAGGCATCACCAATACCGTATCCTTCCAGCCGCTATTAATAAAGCCCTGTTTGACCGTATCGTAGCCACCAGTTGCCTGTTGGTCTGTTAATTGCCGGGAGAGGATTTGAAATTGCTGACCATGAAGGTGAATCGGGTGTGCCATCGACATCATCATGCCCATACCTCCTCCTCGGCCGCCTCGCATCCCACCACCCATACCACCACGCCCTCCATGCATCTGATGACTCTCATGAAAAATTCTAATTTTTTGAATGGTATTGACTGGGATTTTTTCAATATCCATTACATTCCCCATTTCGAATGAACGTCCGTTGAGTTTCCACGACATATGCGCCATGCTAATCGCGATCGGAATCGTTCGATCTGGATTTGATGCATCGCGCGCTGTCAGCCGATTCATTTTGATCAAAGTTTGCGGCAATTGAGGTGATTCACTCATTTTCTCAGTGATGCGGAATTTAGCGATCGGAAATTGTTCGCCCTGTGCCAGACCACTCATCATGCCCATTGCTTCGCCTTCCATACCGCCTCCCATTCTTCCACGCATCCCCATTGATGGGGCTGCCCCATGGAAGGCTAAGCTCTGCAACACAAGCTCAGAACCCACCTCACGTCCTGAAAAATCCACCCATAATTCAACACGTTCAGCAGGGGCCAACATGATATAAGGATAGCTTTCCGGCTTTTCTAACAACGCACCATCGGTTCCAATAGCAATGAGCGGTGTGCCATCCTCCCAAGCCAATTTATAAATCCTTGAATTAGAGCCATTAAATACTCTCAATCGATAGGCGCGCGTTTTTACAGGGATAATAGGATTAATCTGCCCATTAACTAAAATCGTATCCCCCAAGAACCCTACCATGCGCTCGTGCATGCCATGTTGGCGATAGTAGAGTTGATTACTTTCTGTGAAACGCCGATCTTGAATCACAATCGGTAGATCGTATCCGCCGCTTGGCAATTGCAATTGCTGTTCTTGCTCATCACTAATAACAATCAGTCCCGCAAGACCACGATAAACTTGTTTCGCTGTCAACTCGTGTGTGTGTGCATGATACCAGTTGGTTCCTGCAGGATTCTTGACCTCGAATTCATAAATATAGGTTCCACCCTCCGCAATCCCATACATTGGGTGGCCATCCATGCGCTGTGGTACATGCATACCATGCCAATGGGTGATGCAGGGCTCAGCTAGCTGATTATAAAAATGAATCCGCACTTTCTGGCCTTGAACCAAATTTAGCGTTGGGCCAAGATAACTTGGCATCGTTGACAACGTCGTGGAAGGCCCTTGCAGTAACTGCCCATGATAACGATAAACATCTGTTGCGGCACCCGACATCATCGAAACCTTGTCATTGCGCGCGAACAATTCGATCTCTACGTCAGGCTTAAAGGTGCTGGTAATCGTTGTGCTTTTCTGGCTTTCTCCAGCAAGCAGCAAATCTGGCCACAAGGAAACCAATGAGCCAAACGTAGCTGCCTGTAAGAATTGCCTTCTGGCATGATCAAAACGTTTCATTTTCTGTTCCTCTTTTTTTAACTACGCAAATTAAATTGCATTAATCGGTATTTTTAAATAGGAAACCCCATTCGACTCAGGATCAGGAAACCGGCCTGCCCTGATATTAACTTGCACCGAAGGTAGCATCAGCACTGGCATTTCTAATGTTGCATCACGCTTCGTTCGCATCGCGACAAACGCATCCTCCGTCACGCCATCTTTGATATGAATATTGTGCATTTTCTCCTCAAGCACTGTACTTTCCCACTGCGGAGAACGGTTGCTCGGTGGATAATCATGGCACATAAATAACCGGGTCTGCGGTGGTAAACTCAGAATTTTCTGAATTGAATGGTACAACTGATGCGCATCACCACCCGGAAAATCAGCACGTGCAGTTCCAACATCCGGCATGAACAAGGTATCTCCTACAAATACTGCGTCATCGAGCTGATACGCCATATCCGCGGGCGTATGACCTGGAACCGATATTGCTTTAAGCGTTATTTTTCCTACGCGAAGCACTTCACCATCGGTGATCCGGTGATCGAAGTGCAAACCATCTGCTACAAATTCTGGACCCAAATTAAACAGCTTCTTAAAACTACCTTGCACAAGGGCAATAGACTCACCAATCGCCGTTTTTCCACCGACTTTATCTTGCAGATAAGCGGCTGCTGAAAGATGGTCTGCATGAGCATGGGTCTCAAGGAGCCATTCAACCGTTAATCGGTCTTCCCGAACGAAGTCAATCAGCTTATCAGCCGATACCGTCTTGGTTCTTCCTGACTTCGGATCATAATCCAGCACTGGATCGATAATGGCACAAAATCCACCCTGCTCATCATAAACAACGTAACTCATCGTCCACGTCGCTGGATCAAAAAACGCTCTAATCTGTGCACGCATTATGCTTAACCTTATTTCATATTAGTTGACTATAATATATATATTAATATAATATACTAAAAGATTATATGTAAAGATAAATTTTGGGGATTTCGATGAATATTGATTGGACGAGCTTTACACCTGTATCTGCTTTAATCGGTGGCGGCATCATTGGTATCGCAACTGCAGTGTTACTCCTGTTTGCAGGTCGAATCGCTGGAATCTCAGGCATTGTTGGCGGATTATTCAAACAACCCAGCGCCGATACAGGCTGGCGCATTGCCTTTTTAGCAGGACTTCTCCTTGCCCCCATCTGTTGGCAACAATTCTCAAACTTGCCCCCGATTCAAATCAATGCAAATGATGCAACACTCGCACTTGCAGGATTCATCGTCGGTATCGGAACACGTTATGGTTCCGGTTGCACGAGTGGTCATGGGGTTTGTGGAATCTCCCGGCTTTCACCTCGATCGATCATTGCAACCATGCTTTTTATTGCAACGGGTGTCATGACGGTTTATTTCATCCGTCATCTCATCAGTTAATTCAACTCAACTGAACACGATGAAAATGCTTACTCATTTGATCGCACTACTGGCTGGCTTAATCTTTGGATTGGGTTTGATTGTATCGGATATGGTTAATCCCGATAAAGTTCAGGATTTCCTGGATCTGAGTGGCTCATGGGATCCTTCATTAGCTTTCGTGATGGGGGGTGCCATTGCGGTAGGATTTCTGGCTTTTACTTTTGCCAAACGACGCAACCAAACCTTCATGGGTACACCGATTCATTTGCCAACCACACACCTCATCGATAAACGATTAGTACTTGGCAGTCTTGCTTTCGGTATCGGCTGGGGTATGGCAGGTATTTGCCCAGGTCCCGGGTTGGTTCTCGTCGGCTCAGGAAACGTACAAGGTATGGTATTTGTTGCTGCCATGTTAATCGGTATGGGGATATTTGAATTGCTAGAGCACCGTAAACAAAAGAAACCTTAAAATTAAGAAACAACCACCACCATTATATTCAACCCTCTTTCACCAAACTATGTTTAAGGAATCACTCACCGAAACTCACCCAACCGCACTATCAGCAATGCTATCCAATCGAGCAGCCGCGGGCCAGGCCTGTGCATTATTAAAAGTGCTCGCCAATGAAGATCGCTTGCTGATTCTTTGCCAGCTAATCGAGGGAGAAAAAAACGTTGGTGAATTAGAGCAAGCACTTGGTATCCGGCAACCGACTTTGTCACAGCAACTGACTGTATTACGCGATGAAAATCTAGTCGAAACGGAACGTAAAGGTAAATTTATTTATTACCGATTGACAAGCCAGGAAGCATTACAAATCATGAAAACGCTCTATCAGTTATTTTGTGGCCACCACCACACTGAGTCCTAACAACCCAATGACCATTACACTCATTTGCGTTGGATTAGGCCTTGGAACCGGTATCATTCTTGCGCTTACCGGTGCCGGTGGAACTATCATCGCAGTACCACTTTTGGTATTAAGTCTCAATCTATCCGTTGTAGAAGCAGTTCCAATTGGTTTATTGGCGGTTAGTTTAGCGGCATTGATCGGCGCATCGATCGCGCTTACCCGAGGAAATGTTCGTTATCGAGCAGCAGGTTACCTTGCCATTATGGGTTCAATCGTATCGCCGCTCGGCATCATGGCTGCACAGCATTTACCCAATATCTTGCTCACCGTTTTGTTTGCAATACTACTCACTTACATTGCATGGCGTCATTTTAAAATAAGTTCAGCGCCACGACCATCGTTCTCTGAGCGATTTTCCGTACCTTGCCTACTCAATGATGCCTCGGGTCGCTTAGTTTGGAATGTGCCTTGCTTTCGTGCGCTCACATTTTCTGGACTGATCGCAGGTTTTTTGTCGGGCTTATTAGGGGTAGGAGGAGGATTCATCATCAACCCTGCGCTCAAAAAAATTTCTAACTTATCAATGCAAACGATACTCGGCACAACGTTAGCCGTCGTTGCACTCATTTCCATGGTCGGTGTGATTTCAGCGATGCTAATCAGCACGCTACAATGGTCGATCGCAATCCCATTCGTTAGCAGTACCATAGCAGGAATGTTATTCGGTCGATATCTCGCGCGATATGTCACTGAATCACGGTCTCAACAACTATTTGCTTCACTCGCTGCTTGCGTGGCAATCGTAATGCTGTATAAAGCAATCTCCAGTGTGCTCTAAATAATTTGCAAAGCCTGATAAACCGATAAATCATTACCCAGAAATTTTTCAGCGATAGATTTTAATTCAGCTAAATTCGCTTCCGCTGTTTCGAGTGGCTTACCTGCTTTGGTAAGTCGTTGACCCTGTGAAGACAATATCCGCCAGGCAAATTGTGCTAATTCCCCTGCAGAAATCGACTTAGGCTGCTGATGTTGTTGGCAACCCAGTAAGAAAAGCTGGTGAAAGCGCGGTACTGAAATACCCCCGCCCGTGACAGGACTCGCCAGGTAATTAATTTCAGCATTACTACGTGCTTTTTGCATCAAATACTGATTCAAAGCATCAGTTCTTTTTCGGGCACTCTGAATTGCTGCCTCGCCCTGCGCACATTGTAAAGCCCCACTACCACTCAACAGCAATGCGGCTTGCAAAACCTGCGCTGCTGTAATCTTTTGGTTTTTAAGCGCCTGAACCAATTGCCCAAGTTGCTTGGGTTTATTATCAGCCAAACAATCCAGCAGAGGATTAAAAATAGTAGGCTGAATCTTCGCCTCGCTCAAGCTTCCCACTATTTTGGGTTCGAACCCTGAACGCAGTTGCGTTAAAACAACTGCAATCTCATAGAGCTGCTCTCTCTTTTCCAAAGGGCTTAATTTTCGAGCTCCCTTAATCCAGTAATCTCTGCGAAATTGTTGATTGACGCAGAAATCACGTACGGTTTGATAAAAACTCCCACTCGGCAAGCGAGCAAGCAACTCCTGCTGTACTTTCGTCAAATTGATCGTGTCAATATAATCTTGATAATGGGCAGAACCAGCATATTGCACTTTTGCTTCAGTTAGCCACTGCGCGATCTGCGCAAAAGACATCGGCTGCCAATCCCGGTTAAAATATTCGTGTGCCAGGTAGTTGCGGTTCTGGTTTTTCAGGCTTTTCAGGCGGGCTTCCACTTGTGGATTATCACTTGCAAATCGTGGATTCACAGCAAATAGCGTTTCAGCAAATTCAATAGCAGCATTGATTCGCCCAATAACACCTTGCTGCTCTGATCCCATGAATTCAGTATGTTGCAACATCAGCTCTCGCAAAGGTACGGTAGCAGCCCATCCAGGATAGGTGTTGTAGCTCACATATAGAACGCCGCCAACCTTGAGTTTACGTTGAATAAAATCAACAAGAATGGCGCGATTTTTGTTTGAAATCCAGCTCCAAATACCATGCAAGCCGATGTAGTCAAAATCAGGTAAATCTAACCGCTGACAAAATGCTTCAAATGATTGATCAAATAAATGTGCTTGTGACTTGGCTTGTTGCGCCAGTTGTTGCGCAAACGCTGCTTGAGCTGGATTAAAGTCTGTGCCGTACCAGTTAACGTCAGATGCAGCTGCGTGCAGGTTGATGCTAAGGCCTTGCCCAAAACCGAGCTCACAAGCCACTCTAATATTAGGTGTCACAATGCCTGCACTACACAAAGCGAGCTTCGCCCGCATTGGATTTAGCTCAGGGTAATAGCCATAGATATAATTAACATCCGCTACATAACCGCCAGTCCAATCTGTCACACCACCATTCACAATTTAATAAACTAATAAAAAAGCACCCTAAAGATTTCTCTTTAGGGTGCTTTTTAGTTTAAAAATGCTACAGATTAAGCAACAATCAAAAAGTCTGTTGCTGCTAGATCAACACCATTATTTGCTATTGTAGCAATCAATATTTGAGACTGAGCGCCTGAGCCATCAGGATCATAGTAAATCTCAGTTGAGGAACCTGCATTAGTAATAGTATCAATAATAATTCGATCTGTTGCAGCTGCTGCAGCCGCTGCGCCATACAGAATATTAGTTCCATCAGCCCCTGTATCTAGAGTAGCTGTAGTTCCAATATCATCTGCATCATCTGTTAATCCAAACTTACTAACTGATAACTGAACAGTATCAACCGTTGATTCAAATGCTCCATCAACACCGTATCCAGGACTAAGAACATCAACATCACCGACTGTCAATAGACCAAAACCAACTTTTAATGTATCTACTGCACCAGCTGCCACTATGGTATCCAAAAAGACTGTGACAGCAGATTTAGCTGTTGTAGCAGTTGTATCCAGATCAATACCCATTCCTGCTACCGCTGTAACATCCGCTGTATCATTCAGGCGAATATTCAGCGTTTCAACTTCAGTAGTTGATGATGCATGATAACTGTCGACAAGCGCGTCAATCACAGTATCATTCAATTGCAGTACCAATGTTTGCTCAGTTGCTTGATCGTTCGAGCCTGCAATCGTTCCCACGTTCTTCACATTGGCTAAGTCACCGGTTGTTACCGTTGCTGTATTACGTACTTCAAGAATATCATCGTTAGCAGCAAAGGTAGTATCGCCATCATTATCTTCCGCACCACCATCGATTACATTAGCACCGTTAACGTTTGCATCACCTAAGATGAATTTATCGGTGGTTCTGCTTGCGCCTTCTTCACCGTTATAAGAGAAGTGATTTTGTGCATTTAAGGTACGCGCATCAATGGTTGCAGCAAACTCAGTACCTGTAGAGGCAGTATCTACTTCATCTGCTTCATCATTGTTAACGTCGTTATCGTTGATGATATGGATCATATCACCACCGTTGGCATCGATCAGATCGTTGGTCAATGTCAAATTGTAACTATTTTGACCAATCAGCGTGCTAACTGGCGCAGCATTGTTACCAACCAAACGGATTGTTTCAAATCCAGTTACGTTAGTCCACTCTGAAGCACCGAGTGACACACGGGTATCATGACCATCGATCACCAATGTATCGTCGCCATCACCACCTGCAACGGTATCAGAAATCGTCAATCCCGCACGTGAATCATTCAACATGTCAAAGATCACCGTATCATCGCCTTTACCCATGGTAATGCTTTGTGCACCGTCAACACTGTTATTGTTGGTGCTAACGCGAATAATCACATTGGCTAACTCTGCAGATGCGTCAATGGTAGCAGCAACCTGACGAACTTGCGTTGCCAGACCTTCAACGTCAAAGATGTTACCAGTTTCAAAATCGGTATCAGAACCGTCAGTATCAATTCCAAGTAGACCTTGTTGAACTTCACCGTTATCAGCTTCAACGCCAGTAATAACACCCGTTACATCTGCACCCGCTGTATCTACGTCAAAGTTAATGAAATCGCCTGCTTCACCACCTTTGATGGTAAGTAAAGTTTCAGGTAACGTGCCACCCATTTCTACTGAATTAGATTCTGAATCATTATCTTCAATGGTCACAGTTTCGAAATCATCACTATTCAGCGTGAAATTGAAACGTGGATCACGATTAACGCCTTCTGCAATGGTGTAAACGATTTCATCATCGCTACCATCGGTTGCTAAATTTACCGTCAAATCAAGATCATCGATATGATTATTCTCAGTCGTACCATGCAGAATATCGATACCATTTTCTGCTACGGTTTCAGTTACTTCATTAAGAACCACATCAACTGCTTTGTTGGTAGCTTCAAACGCATTAACAACGCCAGGACCATTATTTCCTTCATTCCTAACCAGAATGTCAGTCAGGTCAGGTAATTTAGAAGTATCAATTTCAACATCGTCTGTGGTGTTGGTGCGAACTTCAAGTTTGCCAGTTTTGTTAATGTTACCATCGATTGAGCCACCAGTCAGAATTGCTATATTACCACCTGTTCCGCCATCAATGGTATCGTTCGAGCCGATCCCGTTGCCTAACCAGAATACATCATCGCCTTCCCCGCCAATAACAGATACGGCCACATCAGTTCCTGATGTGCCATCTTTAGTTGCTTGTAGTACATCATTCAGATTAATTTTCAGATCACCCTTCAAGGTGGAGGCATCAATTTTGGTTAATGAGCCTGCCATTCTGAGAAGACCACCGGTTGTTGCTGTTCCTTCAACCAGGATGTTGTTACCAACTTCAGAAAAGATATTCTCTGTACCAAAAATGGATAAATCTTGATCACCCGAGATATTTAAAGTTTGAATATCTTCTGTTGATAATGCCACCATTGAGTTAGCCGCACCACTTGACACCACATTAACGGTTTCAAAACCTTCGGCTGGTGTATCACGATTCTCAGCAATGAATACATCACTAACTTGAGCATTATTCATGGTTAGCGTAACAGAATCTGTTGATCCAGCTAATGCCGTTCCAAGATAAGTAAATTCAACATCAGAAAAAGGTGAGTTAGAATCGTTAATCGACAAATTGTTTGTTGTCGCTTCTTGAATGTTATCAACTCTTGCAAGATTTTCATCATCAATTCTATGTAAATTCAGATGAGTAAAGCCGGTTGAATCTTGCAAATCAAGTGTTGCATCAGCATCTGTGGCAAATTTGATGTTAGCGATTTCAATACCACTCATAGTTGGAGCAATATTATTGTCGCCAGTATCAGCATCATTCACATAATCAAATTCTAATCTGTCGTCAGTAGCGCTTGTTCCTGTCAAACGGTCATCGTCATTTAAAGTATTGACTTGATCTGTACCACCCGGAGTAAATCCTTTTGGCGCAATGAAAATATGGCCGATAGCAATATCTGTCCCTTCAGTTAGTAACACTCCTGGAGGAAAGTTTAATCCGGTAAGATATGCATCAATCTCCGCATCCGTGTCCATGTCGGTTGTTACACCAGCCAGAACTCCTTGCAACGTGGCAACTGATTCACTGGAATAAGTTTTTGAGAAAGCAGTTGCAACCGCAATTTTGTTCTTCAGCAAAGTCGCGGTTGGTTGAAAATCAGCGGCCACAGAGCTGCCCAATAAATAATCATTAGCTGCAACGGTAATCGCACCAAAACCCTTACCAGATGACAACATATTATTTACAAAACCTTTTGCGGTTGTATATGCCGCGCCAGATCCGCTCGTCAATCCATAATGACTCAGAAATTGATCCACTTGCTGCTCAGTGGTTTTACCGCCCATGACATCAATTGTAAATTGTGGGATTCCATCTGCCACATCGGCAATTTGCAGCAGACTCATGCCGCTGTTCTCGGCATTTACCAAATCCGACAAATAGGTTTTACCTAGAGCCGCATTGAATAAACCAACCCCCAGCCCAAGAATAGTATTAGTAGCCATAACAAGTGCTTCCTTTTAAGTAGAGTTAAAA
>SSFW01000005.1 GCA_008015595.1 Nitrosomonas sp.
GCCGGTATGGGTACAAGCATGGAAACGCAGCACCCATGCTAACTTGGATAAAGTACGCAACATGAAAGCGGACGATCCGTTGTACTACAAGAAAGAAAAGTTAGAAGAAGTAGAAGGTAACCTGCGCTCGATGGGTAAACTAGGCGCGGACGAGAAATTGAAAGAAGTAGGCTGTATCGACTGTCACGTTGAAGTGAACGCGAAGAAGAAAGCGGACCACACCAAAGACCTGATCATGCCGACAGCTGACGTATGTGGAACCTGTCACTTACGTGAATTTGCGGAACGCGAATCGGAACGTGACACCATGATATGGGAAGATGGTCAATGGCCAGACGGACGCCCATCACACGCACTGGACTACAAAGCAAACGTAGAAACCACCGTATGGGCTGCGATGCCACAACGTGAAGTTGCGGAAGGCTGCTCAATGTGCCATACCAACCAAAACAAATGTGACTCCTGCCACACACGCCATGAATTTTCTGCGGCGGAATCTCGTAAACCAGAAGCCTGTGCGACCTGTCATAGTGGTGTAGACCACAACAACTGGGAAGCCTACTCCATGTCAAAACATGGCAAAATGGCTTCAATGTTTGGCGACAAATGGAACTGGGAAGTACCATTAAAAGACGCGTATGCCAAAGGTGGACAAAATGCACCGACCTGCGCGGGCTGTCATATGGAATATGAAGGCCAATACGCCCACAACATGGTACGTAAGATCCGTTGGGCGAACTATCCGTTTGTTCCAGGAATTGCAGAAAACATCAACAGCGAATGGTCAGAAGCACGCTTAGACTCATGGGTAGTTACCTGTACCCAATGTCACTCAGAACGGTTTGCACGCTCTTACTTAGAACTGATGGACAAAGGAACCTTAGCAGGCCTGGCTAAATACCAAGAAGCTAACGACGTTGTACACCAACTCTACAAAGAAGGACTGTTAACAGGACAAAAAACCAATCGTCCTGCACCACCTGCACCAGAAAAAGAAGGCTATGCTTACTTTGCGCAACTCTTCTGGTCGAAAGGTAACAGCCCAGCAGCGATCGAGTTGAAAGTACTCGAAATGCACGAAAATGACCTAGCCAAGATGCACGTTGGATTAGCACACGTTAACCCAGGTGGATGGACCTATACCGAAGGATGGGGCCCAATCAACCGTGCGTATGTTGAAATACAAGATGAAAACACACGCATTCGTGAAATGATTGCACTGCAAGAGCGCGTTAACAAGCTCGAAGCGGGAAAAACCAGCCTACTTGACCTAAACGGCACCAGTGAAAAGATCTCACTGGGTGGCTTAGGTGGAGGCATGTTACTTGCTGGAACGATTGCACTGATCGGATGGCGTAACAAGCGTAAACAAAGCTAGAGCGTGGTTGCATCAACAGAAAGTCAGCGCCCGGATGACGGGCGCTGGTCAGACAAATTACTCCCGTTACTTGGAATCACTCTCGTAACGGGAGGTCTCATTTTGCTGGGCTGGTTTGCTTACCTATGGTTTACACCTGGGGAAGCGCCTTACCAATACCAACTCATCAAAGAAGGCGAAGCCAAACAATTTCCGGAACTGGAATTAGAACACTGGCCGGACCTGACGATTAGCAAATATGAAATCAGAACGACTGGAATCGACAAACCGCTAGCCCAAGCTTATTTTGGACGACGCGGCCAAGGACACCCCGTGATGCTCAATTGGAGTAATCACACCGCTGAAGCGTTGATTGGACTAGACCGTAAACCATCGGAACTGACCACCTTAGCTGAAGTTATCGGTAAGCACGCCACACCCGAGAGCGTCATTCTTGCCTGGTGGGACACCTCCCGTCAGATTCAACTGCTAACGGGACGAAACACCCTGTTTAAGACCCCCCTTTACGAACCACTCATTGTTCCCTCACTCTGGCAAGAAAACCAAAAAGCCATTTTGAACTATGAACAACAGATGGTAACGGAAAAGGCCAGCGAAACGGAACGTGAACAATTCAAGCAATTTAGCGAAGCACTGCTCCTACCACCGGAAGAAGGGGTCAAACGGCTACGCGCTTTAGTTAAGCCGGAACAAGAAGCCCTCTTAGTCATACACGTAACCGATCTTTATAAAATTGGGCTCATGTACCCTGAAAAGTTTGGCGTTGCGTATAAGAACTTTCCGATGACAGGGAACATCCACGGCATGATCAACCACATGAAAGTGCAGCTCAAGGAACACGGCTATACCACCTATACGCCGCAATCGATCACCGATAACGATATTCGCGTATTTTTCCTAACCGATGAGAAAAGTACCCAAACGCTACTGGCCCATATGCTTCCGTTTACAGGCAGAGATCCCCCGACGGAACTCAAAGTAGCGCAACTGGTTTATCAACAAGGTGGTTACTGGGTTTATAAACTACCGTAATCGAATAGACCCATTTACACAATCTGATGATCGCGTACAATTAGGGTAAGGAACAACACTATTTTTATCTATTAAGTTGAAGAGAGGAGAGGACATGAAGTTAATAACCACTTATGCACTAGCTGCTGTGGCGCTGCTAGTGTTTTATACAGGGAATGTATTAGCGGCAGGAGAAGCATTTGAAGGACGCAAGAAATGTAGCTCATGCCATAAATCGCAAGCGAAATCGTGGGGAGACACGGCGCATGCAAAAGCGATGGAATCGTTAAAACCGGAAGTCAAAAAAGAAGCCAAGCTCAAAGCGAAGCTAGATCCTGCTAAAGACTATACGCAAGATAAAGACTGCGTAGGTTGCCATGTTGATGGTTATGGCAAGCAAGGTGGCTATACGGTTGAAACACCGAACAAATACCTAACTGGGGTTGGATGTGAATCTTGCCATGGACCGGGTAAGAAATACCGTGGAGATCATCGTAAAGCGGGGCAAACCTTTGAGAAATCGGGTAAAACCACGCAACGTAAAGTACTGGCAGAAAAAGGGCAAGACTTTGCATTTGAAGAAAGCTGTAACGCATGCCACATGAACTATGAAGGATCGCCATGGAAAGGTGCGAAGCCGCCTTACACCCCATACACACCGGAAGTTGATGCGAAATATAAATTTGAATTTGACAAGATGGTAAAAAATGAGAAGGCGATGCACGAGCATTACAAATTAGATGGTGCATTTGAAGGCGAGCCTAAGTTTAAATATCATGATGAATTCCAAGCTAGCGCTAAGGTAGCTAAAAAAGACGATAAAAAAGGAAAAGAGTAATGACAGCACTGCAAAAAGGATCGATAGGTAGTTTATTAATAGGTACGTTGGTAGGGGTAGTTCTGGTCGCGGTGGTATTTGGTGGAGAAGCAGCACTTTCTACTGAAGAATTCTGTACCAGCTGCCACTCGATGAGTTATCCACAAGAAGAGCTCAAGAAATCCTCACACTATGGTGCATTAGGCGTTAATCCTGGCTGTAAGGACTGCCATATCCCACAAGGCGTTGAGAATTTCCATTTAGCGGTAGCAACCCATGTGGTTGATGGCGCGAGAGAACTTTACCTAGAATTAGTGAATGATTACTCGACGCTTGAGAAGTTTAATGAACGTCGATTGATCATGGCGCATGATGCGCGGATGAACTTAAAGAAATGGGATAGTATTACCTGCCGTACCTGCCATAAAAATCCTGATCCACCGGGAGAAGGCGCACAAGCTGCGCATAAGAAAATGGTAACAGAAGGTGCGACCTGTATTGATTGTCATCAAAACTTAGTTCATACGGAAGCACCGATGACGGATTTGAATGCGAGTCTTGCTAGTGGCAAGTTGGTATTGAAGCCTGAAGAAGATGCATCGGATGATGAAGAAGACGAAGACGATGAAGAGGCCAGTAGCGGTGCAACTGAAGCTAAATCTGAAGCTTCCGATGATGATGAAGATGACGAGGATGAATAAGGTTCTAAACGAAACCTGCGTGGCACTCATCATTTGATTATTTAGATTTTTTGTTTAGCTGATGTAACCCGCGTAAATTTAATTTACGCGGGTTTTTCTTTATTTGGATAGACAAAATACTATAATCTTTTATTTTTGGTATAGAGTTAACATTTTACTTTAGGAAGGATCATTGTGGTTGCCATACGATTAGCTGATGGTTCAGAACGTAGATTTGATCAAAGTATAACTGCGTTAGATGTTGCTGAATCGATAAGTCCTGGACTTGCACGTTCTGCAATTGCAGCGAAAGTTAATGGGAAATTAGCTGATCTATCCTATTTAATAGAAGAAGATAGCGAGCTAATTCTGATCACTGAGAAAGATTCAGAGGGGCTTGATATTATTCGACACTCTTCCGCTCATCTACTTGCGCATGCAGTTAAGGAATTATTTCCAGAAGCACAAGTAACAATAGGGCCTGTCATTGAAGATGGTTTTTACTATGATTTTGCGTATAAGCGTCCATTTACTACAGAAGATCTTGCTACGATCGAAAAGAGGATGATGGAGATTAGTCGAAGAAACTTGGTAATCTGTAGGAAAGAAGCGGAACGTTCTGCTGCAATTCTTTTCTTTAAAAATCAAGGAGAGCATTATAAAGCACAGTTGATCGAGTCGATCCCAGGCAACGAAACGATTTCACTTTATTCGCAGGGTGAATTTACTGATTTGTGTCGAGGACCGCATGTGCCAAGTACCAATAAGTTGAAAGTGTTTAAACTTATGAAGGTGGCTGGTGCTTATTGGCGTGGGGATTCTAAAAATGAGATGCTACAGAGAATTTATGGCACGGCTTGGTTAAAAAAGGAAGACCAGGAAGCTTATTTAAAGCGACTTGAGGAAGCTGACAAAAGAGATCACCGAAAATTAGGTAAGCAATTAGATTTGTTTCATATTCAAGATGAAGCACCTGGTATGGTTTTCTGGCATCCCAAAGGATGGGCGCTTTGGCAACAAATCGAGCAATATATGCGTCAAGTATTGAATCGAAGTGGATACCAGGAAATTCGAACGCCGCAAGTATTAGACCGATCTTTGTGGGAACATTCTGGTCACTGGGAAAATTTCCGGGAAAATATGTTTGTGACAGAATCGGAGGAACGCCATTTCGCTATTAAACCGATGAATTGTCCAGGCCATATACAAATATTTAGTCAAGGTCTTAAAAGTTATCGAGAATTACCTTTGCGACTTGCTGAATTTGGCTCATGCCATCGCAATGAACCGTCAGGAGCATTGCATGGAATTATGCGTGTAAGAGCATTTACACAGGATGATGCTCATATTTTTTGTACAGAAGAGCAAGTTCAGAGTGAAGTTATACAATTTATCGATTTATTGAAACAAGTCTATAAAGATTTTGGATTTGATGCGATCTTAGTAAAACTTTCTACTCGACCACAGAAAAGGGTGGGTTCAGAACAGCAATGGGATGATGCCGAATCAGCTCTGAAATCGGCCTTAGAAGCTAAAAAACTAGATTGGCAAATACAACCAGGGGAAGGTGCATTTTATGGCCCCAAAATTGAATTTTCTTTAAAAGACAGCCTCGGGCGGGTGTGGCAGTGTGGAACTTTGCAATTAGATTTTTCAATGCCAGCTCGACTGGGCGCAACTTATGTTAGTGAAGATAATTTAAAGAAAACTCCAGTAATGTTACACCGCGCAATTTTAGGTTCGTTAGAACGATTTATTGGTATTCTTATCGAAAATTACGCAGGCGCACTACCTGTGTGGCTTGCTCCAGTTCAAGTTGCGGTTCTAAATATTTCAAAAAATCAGATGGAGTATGCTCAAGAAATTGAGAAAGCACTCAGTTCAAATGGAATTAGGGTATTATTAGACTTGAGAAATGAGAAGATAAGCTATAAAATCCGCGAGCACAGTTTGCAAAAAATACCTTACCAGATTATCGTCGGTGATGAAGAAGTAAATGGTAATATTATTGCTGTAAGAAATCGTTTAAATAAAGACATGGGACAGATGACCGTGGCTAATTTTATAGAATGTATTCATGCTGATTGTATGAAAAAATTATAAGTTTTATAAGGAGAAGTAACTATAATTCAAGAAAGAGGCGTAAGGATCAATGAGGAAATAAATGCTCCAGTGGTAAGATTAATCGGGTTAAAAGGGGAGCAGTTAGGAGTAGTGTCACTTACTGATGCAAATGCACGGGCAGAAGAAGAAAGTGTCGATTTGGTTGAGATTGCACCAGGCGCTGATCCTCCAGTTTGTCGGTTAATGGATTATGGAAAATATCTCTATCAAGAAAGTAAAAAGAAGCATGACGCAAAACTAAAACAAAAACAGGTTCAAGTTAAAGAGATAAAATTTAGACCTAATACAGATGAGGGCGATTACAATATAAAACTGCGTAGTATTATTAACTTCTTGGACGATGGAGATAAAGTTAAGATTACGCTACGTTTTAGAGGAAGAGAAATGGCTCACCAGGAATTTGGTGTGCGGCTCTTGGATAGAATTAAAGAAGATCTCCAAACTTATGGTTTAGTGGAACAACATCCAAAGTTAGAAGGTCGACAAATGGTAATGGTATTATCACCTAAGAAAAAAGAGGTGAAGAGCGCAAAGTCTAAAGAATCGACAAAAGAGAAAGATAAGCCAGAGACAATTATTTCATCTTAAGTGTAAAACTCCTCTTTACCGCCCAATAGGGGTAGGCCAGAATTAAGCATAATTGAGGGCTAGCATTAAGATTCAGAATTCACGTATTGTGTTATAGATTTCAGTAAATAAAGATTTTAGAAATTAGGAGAAAATTTATTGTGCCAAAAATGAAAACTAAAAAAAGTGCTGCTAAGCGCTTTCTTGTTAGGGCAAGCGGAAGTATTAAGCGATCACAAGCATTTAAGCGACACATCTTAACGAAAAAGACTACTAAAAATAAAAGACAGTTAAGAGGAACCACACATATTCATTCAAGTAACATAGCTTCTGTTAATGCTATGTTGCCTTATTTGTAAGTCGGGGGAGCAATGCCAAGAGTAAAGCGTGGAGTGACTGCGCATGCACGTCATAAAAAAATTCTTAAGTTAGCAAAAGGTTATCGCGGTCGCCGTAAGAATGTATTTAGAATCGCCAAAGAAGCGGTGATGAAAGCAGGTCAGTATGCTTATCGGGATAGGCGACAAAAGAAAAGACAGTTCCGAGTTTTATGGATAGCAAGGATCAATGCAGCTGTTAGAGAGCATGGACTATCCTATAGTAATTTTATGAATGGAATTAAAAAGGCTGGTATAGAACTTGATAGGAAGGTCCTATCCCATCTTGCCGTGTTTGATAAAGCAGCTTTTGAGGAAATCGTCAAGAAAGCTAGAACTAGCCTAGCGGTGTAATTAGTTTATTGGATTGGTATTGTTTGTAAGGGAGATCAAGGAGATTTTGACTTGATCTCCCTTTTTGTTTTCATCGCTTTTTTATTATAAATAATACGATTTATGGTTGAAATTGATGGTCTTGTGAACGAGGCAATTGCGCTATTAAAC
>SSFW01000146.1 GCA_008015595.1 Nitrosomonas sp.
AACAGTCATTTGGGATAGTGGTTATCACACTACATCGAATGTCAGTGATGATCAGGTAATCATTGGTGATGAACCAGTACGCTACGGCGGGGAAGGAATGGGTGTCACGCCGCAAGATCTTTTGCTCACTGCAGTTGGTCATTGTCTTGCTGCCACTTATATCGGCGGACTGTCTGCTGCCCGGATTAACGTGGAATCCCTTCGCTTGCATGTTTCGGGGCGGGTCAATTTCCGGGCGGCTTATGGGATAGAGCCTGGTAATCCTGGATTTGAAGATATAAAAGTTACTGTGGAGATACAAACGGATGCGTCACAGAAAGAGGTAACCGTTCTTCTGAAAAAATTGGAACGGACAGCACCCATACCGGATACCATCATGCGCCCGGTCCCAGTAAATGTGGAGATTCATCACTATTCAGAACCAGCAACCCATTCCGCATAATTGCTAAGTGACCATTACAACAGTTTTTTGGATCAAATGCATATGCATCAGCCTGTACTTTTTGGTTGAATGAAGATAAGGAGATAAGGGTGAAGAGCAAGGATATTTACGACGTGACAGTGGTTGGTGCAGGCCCGGCAGGTCTATCGATAGCGTATGAACTGAAAAAGGCAGGTTTGATACCACTAGTACTGGAACGTACGCCTGCCATAGGGGATGTCTGGCGTAATCATTACGATGGCCTACGCCTGAATACGGGGCGTTTCTTTTCGGCCTTGCCTGGTAGCAAATTCCCACGATCTGCTGGAGCATGGCCTGCGCGTGATGAAGTCGTGCATCTGCTCGAAACTTTTCCTGCTCGGGGTGGCTTTACTGTACAGACTGGAATCGATATCGAGAAAGTTAGCTATGACGCTGATAGTTATATTTGGTTGGCTACAGGTAATGATGGCAGTCAATTCAAATCCCGTGCCGTTGTTATGGCAATTGGCACTTGCCGCATCCCGGTAATTCCTGAATGGGAAGGTAGAGAGACTTTTCCAGGAGAGATCGTTCATTCTTCAACATTCAAACGTGCACAGGATTACGCGGGAAAGCATGTACTCGTGATCGGTAGCGGTAATTCCGCGGCTGAAATTACCAGCAGACTGACTGAATATGCCAGTTCTGTAACGATGTCTATTAGAACACCACCACATCTTTTACCCAAAAGTGTTTATGGCATTCCGATCGTAGGTATAGGGATCTGGTTAAGATATTTACCTAATAATCTGGTAGATATGCTATTGAGTTTTATGCAACGTAGAATGATAGGCGATCTGACAGCGTATGGCCTTCCATTTCCACCTATGTCCCTCACCAAACAATACGCTATCAACAATGTAGTGCCGATTTTGTATGGCCCTTTCGTTGACGATATTCGTGCCGGTCGAATCAAAATTGTTGGTTCGATACAGAAAATTTCGGGTCCTGCAGTACATGCGTTACGCGCTGTCGGAATTACACAAGATGATGATAGTACAACGATAGCATTGGAACCTGATGTCATAGTTGCTGGAACCGGTTTCCGTACTGGGATTTCTGAGCTTGTTCAAATACCGAATATTACTGACGAAAAGGGTAGGTCGAAAATTTCGGGTGACCAGGAATTGGAAGAAGCGCCTCGCCTTTATTTTATTGGACAAATCAATCCGCTTAGCGGCCAGTTACGGGAAATTCGTGTCGAAGCTGGAAAAATCGCCAGAAAAATCAGAGAACAACTCAGGATGAAATAAGGTGATTATTATTTGAAGACTCTCTTACTTCAATAGCTGAGAAATTATGGATCTACCAGTGTGAAAATCGATATCGATATGCCGGATTAGCTTAACAATAATGCCTAGGAAAATATCAGTAGAGAGAAAAATACTGCAAACAGCCCGCCGCTTATTTTGCCAGGTAGGTATTCATGCAACAGGGATTGCTAGGATTATCGAAGAATCTGGTGTATCCCGGCGCAGCCTCTATACCCACTATGGTTCGAAGGAAAACTTACTCAAGGCCGTATTTGAGGCAGAAGCAGATATATGGTTTCGTTGGTTCGATTCCGATCTTCCGGCAATGGAATGTTCCCCGGTCGATCGTGTCCTGGCATTGTTCGACTTGATGCGAGCCTGGTTCGAGAGTGAAGATTTTTATGGCTGCGTCTTTATCAATGCCGTGGCTGAACATGAGAAGAGTAATGGCTGGATACAGGAAGTTGCCAATAGTTACAGGGAGAAAATCAGTGCCAGGTTTCTGGCATTGGTGGCGGAAAGTGGTGTAAAGGATCCGGAGACGGTAACTGAGAAATTGAATCTGCTGATTGACGGGGCTATCGTGACCGCAATGATTACCGGCAATGGTGAAATCGCACATTTAGGACGAATGGCTGCCGAGGATATTTTACTGCGTAATACAGCATGAATTTGTACTTACATAACAAAGAAGAAGTGAAGACGGACAGGATCGATAAGGTATATCGATTCTATGATTATCTGGAATAATTCCAAGGAGGAAAAATGACCGCAATCTGGCAGAATTTACCGATTCATACCCGACGCCTTTTAATTTTTATAGCAATATTGATGAGCATCGGCGTGATCGGTATGCAGTTTCATGTAAGTTCCCAGGGAGATATGTCAGAAACTTATCCCAAAGGCTTTCGTGGTGGTACCTGTACGATCGAGTCCGATACATTGATGATCGGCTATTCCGCTTATTTTATTCCCCATAATTACGAGGTGCCGGAAGATGCATTAAGTGCAATGTCCACTCCCATTCTGTGTGGTCAGGTGCCCAATCCGGGTCTGCTCAGTATTACCATCGATTTGTTATATCCCCTATCTGTACGAGAACAACCAGTAACACTCACTCTATTCAGGGTAGTCGATGGAAAATCAGGGCAGCCACTCTTGGCGGTTCCTGCTGAGATTTATCAGTCAGGCATTATTTCCCAGGAAATTCGCATTGATGAAACGGGAGAATATGTACTTCGTCTCGCGGGCGTAGATGAGAATTCGTCTGATTTTGAACTGGAGATACCAATTATTGTAGGTACTGGATGGTACGAGCCTTTCATCCAGTTCTGGCCTTTGCTCTTACTAGGTGTAACTGCAGTCTTCTTCTATAACTTAAGACGAATAGTCGATTAATTTTACTGTACTACTTGAATATTGATGATTGTACGTAGATGAGAATTAAACTTAGTTTTTATCTTCATAAGTTAACGTTTATTGGAGAATTCAATGGCAGGGTATGTTGGTGATGTGGCGATCGCTTACGATCGTGATTTGGGGCATGTGTTGTTTGAGCAATATGCATCCGATATTGCAAGACGCGTAGCAGAAAGGTCTGTTCGCGACGTGCTTGAAGTTGCATCAGGTACGGGAATCGTCACTAGGAAATTGCGCAACGTACTTCCCAAGGATGCACAACTTACAGCAATTGACATCAGCGATTCCATGATGGATGTTGCCCGTGCAAAATTTCTTCCCCATGAGCAAGTCACATTTCAGATTGCAAATGCCACGATATTGCCTTTTGATAATCAAGTATTCGATGCAGTCATCTGTCAGTTCGGGATAATGTTCTTTGATAAGGATATGGCATTTAGGGAGGTGTCCAGGGTATTGAGGCGAGGAGGACGGTATCTATTCAGTGTTTGGGATTCTCGTCATTACAATCCATATGCTAGTTTGACTTTCGAAGTCATGAAGCAGTTTTTTCCATCGGATCCTCCACGGTTTCTTGAGGGTACAGTTTCATCCTTCGAAATTGACCCGATCAAGGAAATGCTGATTCGCGCCGGGTTCGAGCGAATAAACATTTCTGTTCAGCGACGAGTTTACGATATTCCAGATGTCAGATCTTTTGCGCGTGGGTTGATATTCAGCCCGATCATCAATGAGATCAGAGAACGTGGCGAAGTTGATCCTGAGAATATCGTCGAAGTCTTAGCGAAGACATTTGTCAGAGAGTATGGTTCGAATCCCACCTGCTTTCCAATGCAGGCCATACTGTTTGAAGTGGAAAAATCAGAGGAAAACAAACCTCAGTTATAAATCAAGCAATAAGATTATCCTTTTCAAGATAATGGTAAGTGAACTGTATGTTTTTAATCCAAGGAGGAAGATCAGTATGAAAAACAAGCTTTTTACTCAGGTGCTTTGCTCTATATTGCTGGTATGTACATTAGCATATGGTGTTTCTTACGCCATGCCGGGTATGCACGGAGCCGTAAGCGGTGGAGTTACTGAGCCGCCAGCTGCATCGAAAGACATGGGAGCACCCATCAACTCACCTGGTTCGGAGATAGAAATCACCTACAGTGCGGACGGTAAAACAGCCATTTTTGTGTCAACCCGCAAGGGTAGTATCGAATCATCCGGCACCTCTTACAATTTCGATATATGGATGTCTCACAATGTAAATGGTATCTGGCAGTCGCCTATTCATTTAGGGCCCGATATTGATCCTACCGTTGGGCCGAATATTAATACATCAGCTTGGGACTTGGAGCCGAGTTTTTCCGATGATGGCAATGTCATTTATTTCACAAGATATGAACCGGGTAACCTGCTGTCGGGTGATCTTTATGTCGTACAGAAAGTGGATGGTGTATGGCAGTCGGCCAAAAATTGGAATGATGTTCCGGAACTTCCCAGTATCAATACCCCGACCGGTGAAGAGCATTGTCCGATCATCGTTTCTGACAGCCTGATTTATTTCAACTACAGCCAGCCGGGTGTCACTCAGGAGAGTGATATCTGGAAAGTCGAGAAAAAAGATGGAGTGTGGCAGAAACCCGTGAGTCTGGGAGCAAAAATCAATTCTCCTCAACGCGACCACATGCACTGGACCGGGGTGTCAAAAGATGGCAAAAGTATGGTCATCACCAGCACACGGATTGATCCGGATTCGCGAGGTGGGCACGATATGTGGATCTCACATCAGGATTCAAATGGAGAATGGCAGAAGCCGATCAATCTTGGTGACGTCATTAATACCTCGGATGAAGAAATGTGCTGGACTTTCACGCCTGATGGCAAGAAATTTACTGGTAGCTGGGGGCCACAGAATACTTTCGATACCGATATACGATGGATAAACAAGGATGATATTCCATTACTGAAAAATTTCGAACCCATCGGCCCTCCTCCCAATTTGCTTGTCAATAGCAAAGGATGAATCAGAATTTATAAGAATACTCCCCTAAAGCGGTTACTGACTTTAGGGGAGTTATTGTCAAATGTGGTGTTCAGAGAATTCATCAAACCGCATTCTGAAATCTCCTCCTTAGTCCAAAAATTAAAGTAATTTTGGGAGGCTAAATTAAAATCTAGGCTCAAAAAATTATAAATTCATACACAATAACGATATTAATTTACGCTGGATGTTTTAAGGAGTAAAAATGCGAAAAGAACAATTAGAAGAAAATCAAATTTTGATTTACGCAGTAGTGTTAATTTTAGGGATCAGTTTTGGTTTCTGGAGTCCGAATATTGGTTTTTTTAATATAAATCTTGAGTATCTGATATCGCCGGTGCTAGGAATATTGCTTTATAGTATGTTTGCCCAAATTCCTTATCATCAGTTATATGAAACTTTTGCTAATAAGCAATTTTTCTCAATTGCATTATTGACAGTTAATTTCTTAATAGTACCTTCTGTTGTTTGGTTGCTTTCGCTATTTTTACCTGAACACCCTCCCTTATTATTAGGGCTTTATCTGGTTTTGCTAACTCCGTGCATTGACTATGTGGTGGTATTTACTCATTTAGGTCATGGTGATGCAAAATTAATATTGACCTCAACTCCTCTGCTATTACTCGTGCAAATGCTTTTTTTGCCACTGTACTTATGGTTATTTATGGGAGAACAAGCAACTGAGGTAATGAAAGCTGAGCCATTCATTGATGCATTTCTATTCCTTATAGCTCTACCGCTACTTATGGCTTTCTTAACGGAATTCTGGGCTAAGCGGCATCAAAGCGGCACAGTATGGCTTCAAATGACATCATGGTTTCCAGTGCCATTTATGGCCTTAGCATTATTTTTAGTTGTGGCCTCCCAAATTGGCAGAATCGATGAATTTTTATCAGTTGTAATTATAGTAGTACCTATTTTCATCATCTTTATGGCGTTAATGCCCTTTATTGCCAAACTAGTGGCAAACAGCTTTTGTTTGGACGCACAGGCTAGTAGAGCACTTATATTCAGCGCAGGTACTCGTAATTCATTAGTTGTTCTTCCCCTCGCTTTAGCACTGCCTAATGAATGGATGTTAACTTCTGTAGTAATAGTTACTCAAACTTTAGTTGAGCTGGTTGGCGAGTTGGTCTACATTCGTTATGTACCTTCGATCATACCAGATGAATACAAAATTCTCTGAGTATTGCTTAAAGAGCACATGCATTAAAACTACTCTGCAAAGGGACGAGTTAAACTGAATTTAGTGTCTCGGGATTGAAAAATAGCGGCGTATCTGATTGATTAGTTGTGCTGGCAAGCAAAATATAATCAATCGATGAGGAATACACCGCTATGAGTAAGAGTAACGTTATTGATTTATCAGATCCAGACACGTTTACAGATTCATTGACCGAATTATTAAGAACTGGGGCTCGTCAACTGATCGAGCAAGCCGTTGAAGCGGAATTGGCAGAGTTTGTGAAACAGTGCGTTGATCAAGTTCTGGACAATGAGCGAGCGACCATTGTTGGTAATGGCTACCAATCGGAACGCGAGATTCAGATCGGTATTGGACCGATCACTGTCAAAATCCCGGTACGTGCTAAAAACGAAGTGGCGGTGCTTTTAGTTCGGCGCTGACGTCGCGTCCTACGTACGTAAAACGCGTTTTATAGAATATTTCTTTATCAATTTATGCACGCCATCGGGCGTTGCATACATCGCATTTAATCTAGAGCACGGAAATCTGCCAAGTTAATATTATGTTTTTTTAGTTTGGTGTAAACTG
>SSFW01000072.1 GCA_008015595.1 Nitrosomonas sp.
GCTATTATTTCATTAGCACATTTATTGAAGATCATTTCAAGCATCATGAGACTTTACTTGCTAGATAGTCTTTGACTAACTCAGATTATCCACCATCAAATCCGCTTTTACGCGCTGCTGCCAATTATTAATCCAATCCTCAAATTCAGAAGCCAATAAAGGCTTAGAAATAAAATTACCTTGTGCGAGATCGCAACCAGTTTGACGCAAAAAATCCCAGTCTTGTCGATCTTCAACGCCTTCTGCAACCGATTCCATATTGAGTTGCTTGGCTAAAGCAAGGCTTGCATCATAGATCACACGCAAAGTGTCATCTCGCCATGCTTGATGAACAAATCCTTGATCGATCTTGAGCTCATCGAAAGGAATATCACGCAACTGTGCAAGTGAAGAATGCCCGGTCCCAAAATCATCGATCGATAAGTGAAATCGCTTCAAACGCAAACGGGTCAAAATTTCAAGTGATACCCGAATGTCGCGCATCAATTGGCTCTCAGTAACTTCCAATACGATTTTATTGGGCGGAATACCAACTTGGGTAACCAGATCCACAACGAGATCTTGGAAATCTAGCGATGCCAAATTATCCATTGATACATTTACCGCTACACGTAAATCCATTCCCGATTGTTGCCATCGCTTCGCTTGGTTAAATGCATTTAATAAAACTAACCGCGTTAACTCATTAATCAATCCACTCGATTCAGCCACTGTAATAAATTGATTAGGAAATACCAAACCATCGGTAGCATGCTGCCAGCGCACCAGTGTTTCCACCCCAATCACTGTCCCCGTAGCAACTGAAACCTTAGGTTGATAATAATTAACCAATTCCCCCCTCACAATAGCCAATCTAATGTCATCTGCGCTATAGGTTTTTCTTGGTTTGGCCGGAGCAGCTTTTGAAGGTGGCGACCACTGCGCTAGCATCGCGAGTAACGCGTCGGGTGTAACAGGTTTTTGTAAATAACCGAGCACAGCAATTTTATGCGCCTGCACGAGCCGCTCGGTGGTTTTTAGCATTCTTTCGTCTTCACCGCTAACAAGAATTAAACTACCGGTAAATTGACGCTCGACAAGATACCGGATGAATTCAATGCCATCCATTTCCGGCATATTTAGATCTAATAAAATCAAATCGGGTCGTGTCGATTCAACATTGAGTTGTGCTAAGGCGTCATTCCCATTATTACAGCAAACCACGTGAACGAACCCTTGATTGGCTAGCATACGGGCCAATAATTTCAGCATAAAGGGTTCATCATCAAGAATCAGTATCTTGATCGTAGATTTATCGATCATATTATTCCTTTTCGGTGTGACTCAGTCAGCTAAAGAAGGTATCTAATCAATCCAGAATATGCCTCGATGGCGTTCTATGGTCCAAGTTGAACTCATCTTGTCCCGACAAACACCATAGCGAAATGAAGGTGGCAATAGCGGAAATTGAAAGCGCAAATCAAAAAACCAGATACAGATATTCGATTCGTACACATCCATTTTATCGAATTGTGGAAATACCGCAAATTGACGAAAATCATCAAAAATCGGATCAAACCAGGCTTCCCGAGCTAACTTTATGTGCGCTGAAACATCTCCATAGCGATTAATTTGTTGCCAACGTGCCGTTGAAACGGGAGCGTAAGCACTCGCCATCTTTGAAAGTAACCCCATATCAGGAATAAATACCGATCGATCGGAGAGTTTCACCATTAACACATGATATTTCTCATTTTCAGAAACAATGATTTTCCAGTTAAACGGCGAGAAAGGTTGTGGTAATACCGCAACTGAAGCATCGAGAATCGAATGATTTTTGACATAGTCTCTTCCTATTTTTACCGCTTGATTATGCTTGTCCGTCAACAATAATCCATATAACGCTAGGCACAACAGCACACAAGCAGCGATATAAGTTTGGCGAGGAAACACGTTGCTCATAACAAGCCCTGCGACAATCATTCCTGTTATCCACGGATCGATTACAAATGCCAGTGGAACAAAAAAACGTTCTGTACTGAAAGGAGCAAACACCATCAAACCATAAGCAGTAATCCAGTCTCCTAAAATATGTATTGCTAACCCTAAGCAAGCCGGTGTATAGAAAAGTGTCCAAGCAAATCGGCCACGGTAAATCCAAGCAAAAGCATGTGCTAATAAAAATGCCCAGATTGGTAACAATACTAACGAATGTGTCGGTCCTTGATGCCAATTCAAATAAATGAGCGTGTCGATAAGTCGTAATGCGATATCGATATCTGGGAATGCTGCTGCTACCAGGCCAGCTACAACTCGTACTCGTAAGGGTAATAATTTCAAACTGGGCAGTATAGGTTCCACTGCTCGCACGATGAGTACCCCACTTAGTGCATGCGTAAGTGGGTCCATCTTAAAGTATGATGAGTTCGTTCTATCATTACGATGTTTTGATAAGTCAGATTATGCTCGACTGGAATCGGTATGATGTTTTGCAAAAAAAAGCTCACCAACCCAGAAAGCTTGCTGAAGTCTTTGTTTTAGAAATTGCTGAGTACGCGTCGACCCTAAGGAATCATCCTGCATCCAATAAATAAAAGTCATCAAATAAACCGTTGTCAATGCTGACTCTTCTAATGCTCGCTGCACAGAAGTTGCATCGCGATGCGCTGCTTCACGAATCCATTGTACCGTTCTACTAATCCGCATTATTCCTGGAATTTGGATATGAAGATGCCCGAATTCCAGTTTACCCAGAATCATCTGTCGTGTGACCTTACGTTGGCTAGATAAAGCATCTAACCACCCCATGATTAACTGAAAAATCCGTTGCTCAACGGATAGCTCATAAAAATGAGCTGCTTCAGCTTGCTTTAACATCGCGCTATCAGCACGATCAAACCAAGCATCGACCAAATCTTCTTTTTCACGAAAATAGGGACGTATCTGATCCAATGAGAGATTTAAGGCAGTTGCCACATCATATAAACGCACGGCTTCCCATGATTTTTGGGCGGCGAGTGTCACTGCTGTATCAACGATTGCATCACGAATTTCAATCGGATCTGTCATCTTAATCTCCGCAAAGAAGCCATTAGTAAGCCCACTTTTTCTTATAATTCAACAATCAGTTCGACTGGACTGTATTGTTGCTATTTTATCTAGCAAATGCAGAAAATATATCGTTTTAACCATTTAAATCACTCGCTTGCTTTTTTTATGTAAATGCGAACATAGTCGATATTTTTCTATTAGAATCAAATCGAGATTTACATGTTACAGTTAAATGGAGAACTAAATATGAAACGCCAAGCCAAACGACTCATTTTATCTTTTTGTGCTCTGGGTCTACTCAGTAACAGTTATATCGCACTCGCGGATACTACCAGTGATACCGAAACCTTGTTAAATTGGGCGGAAAAAACCTTCCCTCAATTTTTTAAAAGCAAACAGGCAACACAGAGTATTGAACCCTGGTTGTATCGCTTCTACCCAGAAACGGGAATCTACGCCGGTGTCAATTTAACCGATAATAATGTTTATACACTAGGGGGTCCATGGGGAAACAATCCAGCGCTGATTGATTCCTTATCGAATCTCATCGCTCAAATTAATAATTCAGGCGGAAATGGAAATATTGCAAGTTGTGACACGACCAATACCATTCCTGGGATTACCTATAGTCAGAGTGGCAATGTCATTACGGTCACATCAAACGGTCAATGTGTTACTGCTCCGGAGCAAAATGCAACTAATCTATGCCCCATTCCCAAGCAAACGACACCAACCGGCATATCGATCCTTAGCACCAACACGGTGACTCGTTCGCAAATTTCAGGAATTACAGCTTCGATTCCAGGACTATTGGATCCATTTTTAAATCTAATTAGTGCTTCTTCAAATGCAAAACACTGTACGGTGAATGCACCCAACGAAAACACCAATCTCATTGTCAACTCAGACCTTTGCTTCGATATTACCACGCAACTTTCTGATCTCATTGGTGTGATTGAAGGAATTACTGTAAATCCACCGATTACATTGTCGACTGCGGGAACCTACACCAGTCAAATTGTTTCCGATTGTTTCACAACCGATGCAGCAACGATCACTGATGCAGTAACAGGAGACCTTTGGGTTAAGGAAAATGGTAGTTTTGTTAAAAAATAACGCTATTAATTAATTCACGCACCCATCCATCAAGCGCCGATTGATGGATGGGATCATTATCCTAATCGCCGCAATGTCAATAATGGCGGTTGAGCAAGCGTAAATCGCGTTCCAATCAACCCTGCAACCATCACCCCAACCATCCCAATTAATAATCCGATGAGCCAAATCCAAGGATTAAAGCTATACGGGATATGCAGCGCATGTTTACCAATTATATAGCCTAATACCGTAGCTCCCGCTGCAGCAAAAATACCGACTAAAGCACCCAGTATCATAAATTCACTGGCCCAAGCACGAACAAGCTGATTGCGCTTTGCACCCAAGGTACGAAAAATTGCTGCTTCATATACACGTTCATCTTGGGTTGCAACAATCGCAGCATAGAGAACAACAAATCCAGCTAATAAAGTAAAAATAAACACGAATTCAATCGCTCTTGACACTTGAAAGATCATTTTCTGAATTTGTTCGATTACCGACGCCACATCAATAATGAGCAAATTGGGATATTCTCTAATTAACTCATGAAGTAGCTTGGTTTTGTCAGCAGGCAAATGGAAGCTAGTTACGTAATAGGTTGGATAATTCTCCAAGTAACCAGGCCGAGCAATCGCAAAAAAATTGACTCGGAATGTATCCCAATCGACCTTACGTAGATTGGTAATGGTTGCTTCGAACAACTGGTCTGCGATATTAAAAGTCAAACGATCACCAATGTTCACGCCAATGACACGAGCAATTTCCTCTTCCAGGGATATTTCACTCTCAGTCATCGGCTGATTTTCAGACCACCAGCGCCCATCCGTAATCTCGTTATCAGACTGGAGTTCATTCGACCAGGAAAGATTGAATTCACGATTCAGCAGTTGCTTCTTTCGGATATCTTTATAATTCTCCACTTGAACCGGATGTCCATTGATTGCTGTCAATCGCCCTCTCACCATGGGATACCAAGTTGGTTCAGGCATTTCATGTTGGTCAAAGAATTTGGTCAATGATGTCAATTGATCGGTTTGGATATTGAGCAAAAACCGATTCGGGGTTTCAGGCGGAAGACTCATCTGCCAATCTTTTAGCAGATCATTTTGCAGTACGGTCAATACCAGCATCGCCATTAAGCCTAATCCTAGTGCAATTGCTTGCACCACACTGGTCACAATTCGTCTGCGAATGTTAGCAAGCCCATAGCCCCAAGCATTGGCATTGTGCCGCCGAGCGAGCAACAATGACTGAATCAGTAGCCAACCCAGTAAGCCAAAAACTGCAATTGCACCGATAAAACCAAGTACTACCA
>SSFW01000027.1 GCA_008015595.1 Nitrosomonas sp.
GGATTGGGCATGCGATCGGTTCAGTCGAAGTTGGTAAATATGCTGACTTAGTGCTCTGGCGACCTGGTTTCTTTGGCGTTAAACCCTCGATGATACTGAAAGGTGGCATGATTGCGGCTTCATTGATGGGCGATCCTAATGCATCGATCCCAACACCACAGCCCGTTCATTATCGTTATATGTTCGGTGGGTATGGTGGGGGAATCAAAACATCTTGCTTTACATTTGCGTCGCAAGCTGCATTGAGTGCAGGATTAGTCGAGCAACTCAAGCTGGATAAAAATATTGTTGCGGTCAAAAATACGCGTAATTTGCGTAAGAAAGACATGATTCACAATAGCGCAACACCGAAGATGGAAGTTGATCCGGAAACCTATGAAGTTCGTGCTGACGGGCAATTACTCACCTGTGGCGCAGAAGACGTATTGCCGATGGCACAACGGTATTTCTTATTCTAGCGGTAGCGTTCAAGTTGCGCAGTTCATGCATTAGCTAACCTATTAGGTTTAGTCATAGCGTAATGGACTGCGCTATTTGGCAGTGACTATCACAGCCGTCGTTAATACCTAGATTGCTGTGATAGTAATCATCTATAACTTATCTATAAACCAGAATAAAACAGATGATTACATTAAATACTAAAATCGATCATGCTGAGACTATTTACGCTCAATTGGTTCTACCTTATGAAAAGCGTGAGAATAGTCGATTAAGAGCTACGCTTGCTTCCGGAGAAGAAGTAGCCATTTTTACGGAACGTGGCACCGTTCTTCGACATAATGATTTACTCAAGAGTGCTGATGGGCAAGTGGTTCAGATTGTTGCTGCCCATGAGCCTACTTATAAAATAACCTGCCGCACGCCCCATGATTTATTACGTTGCGCATTCCATTTGGGGAATCGCCATACACAGACACAAGTCGGTGATGGTTTTCTACGTATTCTCCAAGATACGGTATTAAAGCAAATGCTCGAGGGGCTAGGCGCCTCGATTGCCGAAGAGAATGCACAATTTGAGCCTGAATCAGGTGCTTATGGGGGTGGCGGTCATCACCATCATGGTGACGGCCATTATCATGCACATGGTCCATTAGCCCCCATTCCTGCGCGACAAAAGATTCATCGACCATCTGATACCAAAGCATAGGAGCTATTTTGCAATCTCTAACACTATTGCGTCTGCTTCAGTTGGCGAGCCCATCGCTTCCCATCGGTGCCTATACCTATTCACAAGGACTGGAATCAGCGATTGAGAAAGGAACGGTGTTCAATGAGAGCTCTGCACGTCAATGGATTGCTGAATCGCTGAGTATTGTGGCTGATTTTGAAGCACCCATCGTGTGGCGTCTACTCAAGGCATTTACTGCCCGTGATGCGGAGCAAGTTGCCTACTGGACCGAAAGTTTTGTTGCAGCGAGAGATACGGCTGAATTTCGTGCAGAAACGATACAAATGGGCTATTCCCTCGGTAAGTTGATCACGGATCTTAATGTTGCTGATGAATCTTTAAAAGTCATACTGGCGAATCAATCAGAAGTACCTTTACCTACAGCGTTTGCTTGTGCTGCTGTTGCACTCGGTATTCCGCATGAAGTGGCGTTATTGGGTATGCTATTTTCTTTGGTTGAAAATCAAGTACTCGTTTGCGTCAAATCAGTACCGCTTGGACAGGTTTCTGGGCAGAGCCTTCTCCTGTCATTGCACCCAGAGATTGAACATGCTGCCCATCATGCACAACGACTTGAGGATGATGAGCTATCAAATTGGGCGCCTGGACTTTCATTGCTTTCCATGCAACACGAAACGCAATATAGCCGAGTTTATCGATCTTAATCTATATAACTATGAACAACGTACACAAACAATCAAACCCACTGCGAGTTGGAATAGGCGGCCCGGTTGGATCGGGTAAAACAGCGCTATGTGAAGCGTTAAGCAAACGCATGCGAGACCATTATGAAATGGCCGTCATCACCAATGATATCTATACCAAAGAGGATATGGAAATTTTGCTCCGCGCCAATGCCTTACCCCCAGAACGCTTAATGGGCGTAGAGACAGGTGGATGTCCGCATACGGCGATTCGAGAAGATGCTTCGATTAATTTAGAGGCAATCGCGCGCATGACGCATGATTTTCCAAACCTTGATCTAATCTTAGTTGAATCGGGTGGAGATAATCTTGCTTCAACGTTTAGTCCTGAGTTATCGGATTTAACCATCTACGTCATCGATGTTGCTGCCGGCGAAAAAATACCCCGCAAAGGGGGGCCTGGTATCACACGCTCTGCTTTACTGGTTATCAATAAAATCGATTTGGCGCCTTATGTTGGGGCTAGTCTAGAAATTATGGAACGTGATGCAAAGAAAATGCGAGGAGATCGTCCTTTTGTGTTTACCAATATGCATACAGGGGAGGGTGTTGATCAAGTTGTCGATTTCATTGTGAAGCAAGGTTTGCTGGATGAAGTGAAGCATTAATCTACTATGTAGAAATTCAATACAACTGAGTAAGCTGAGTTAAGGTTCTAGTCGAGTTATCGCAGTTTTATTTTACAAAATACTACTTGAGGAGTTAGTACTATGGGATGGTCTATGGCTATTGACAATGCAATTCCAAAACCACTGAGAGTAATTCTCAGAGGGGTTGGGCAAGTCTTTTTTTGCTGCAATGCGGTTACCGGGCTTATTTTCTTGATCGCACTGTATGTAGGCGGAATTACTGCAGGCCTGGCGGCAACGGTTGGTGTGGTTAGTAGTACGATTGCAGCCTATTTATTAGGTTTTTCTGATGATGATATTGAAGCTGGGCTTTATGGTTTCAATGGAACGCTCGTTGGGCCCTGCTTGTTCTTATTCCTTGAGAACACACCTCAACTTTGGCTGTATGTCGTGCTTGCATCGATTCTGTCCACCGTAGTATTGGCAGCACTAATGCGTATTTTGCAGCCGTACAATATTCCTGCTTCAACATCTCCGTTTGTCCTGACATGCTGGATGTTCATGGTTGCGGTTTATTCTTTTGATGGCTTTTCTCGGGGTTCTTTACTACCAGCGCCTGGAATTCCAGCAGATATCGCAACTACCTCCGCAGCAACCATGGAGGCCTGGTATACCAATTTTAGTCAAGCAACCGTTGAAGCCTGGTATACAGCGATTACCAAGGGGATAGGGGAAGTGATGTTTGCTGACAGCGTTATTGTAGGCATCTTATTTTTGGTCGGTATTGCGATCACTTCGCTGCGTGGTGCAGTGATGGCATTATTAGGTGCCATTGTCGGTGTTGCAGTACCAGTCTTACTGGGTGCGGATAAAACCTTGATTGAACTGGGTTTATATGCATTTAATCCTGTTCTGACCATGATGGCTGTGGGTTGGGTTTTTCTCAAACCCTCTACTGGAACAGCGCTTCTGGCTTTGTTAGCTGGAATCTTGACGATTATTTGTCAAGCTGGATTAGCAAATTTTCTTGCACCGATTGGATTACCAACCCTTACCTTTCCTTTTGTTTTGGTAATGTGGATGTTTTTATTTGCTGCTAGTAAATCGAAATACTGGAAAAGTTGAATCTAGCTTCAACTGAATTCATTGAATGACCCGCCTTCTGGCGGGTTTTTTTATTGGTTGAATATGATTAGGTCAATGGGCTACTGTGAGTGTGTGGAACCGAAGAATGTTCATGATGTTCCTGGGAGAGTTCTATCGGTACGATATGTAGCTTTCCATGCCGTACCCCATTGGTAGCGATGACTCGGTTTGCAAACCGCCTGACATCTTGGATCGTACCCCTGAGAATCACGACTTCTAGACAATTATCATGGTCCATATGAACGTGCATGCTCGATAAGGTAATGTCGTGATGGTGATGGTGTGCTGAGGTTACTTGACTGGCTAAATCCCGCTCATGATGATTAAAAATGTAACTCAATGTTGCGATGCAGTAGCCATGAATATCCTTTTCTAACCGAGTTGTTTCCAGATAATCACGAACCAGATCGCGAATGGCTTCTGATCGATTATCATAGCCTCGTTTTTGAGCAGCCTGATCAAACTGTTGGAAGAGCTGATCATCCATTGAAATCGTAAAGCGTTCCATAATTAATTTCTCCTGAATGGACACATAACAATTAGTAATAAGCGGTAAGATTAAAAATTCATCACTAGATTAAGGCGAAATGATCGAGATTCGATCGGATGAAAATGTAAATCATTGATTCCCCCTAACGATTCTCCTGGTAGTCGAGAAGTATAGTAATAATCGATGGCATGGGCTTTGGTATTCAATAAATTAAAGGCTTGCATGATTACGCGAACATTATCACTAATCTTATAACCGATTTGACCATTCAGTGTCATCGTGTGGTTTGAGCGTACGCTATTATCTTCGATGAGCGATCGTTTGCCAAAGTAGCGGAATTGCAGACTACCAAAGACGGGCCCGATATTATCGATCGAGATAGCTGCTTTTCCGACTCCCCGAATGGCGCCTGGAATATGGTCGCCACTGGGATCGCTATCACTAAAGCGTGCTCTGGCCAGCGCATAATCGAGATCGATCATTAGCCAAGGGGTTGGCATATAAAAGGTTGAAATTTCAAACCCTTCGCGTCGGCTGGGCCGACTGGCTTCAGTCGTGCCTGCATCACCAACGAACAATAACTCTGAATCCAAATCTAAACGGAAGAGTGCAAATGAAGCCTGCAATCCTGGAACCAAAGCAGTCCGAACGCCTACTTCATATCCCGTGGACCGGACCAATGGGTGGACTCTATTAATGGAATCGCCTGTTTTAGGGTCAATGGTCGCTGTTGTTCCGCGTGCATCATTACTATGAAAGCCTCCCCCGTAATTGAAATAGAATTCAGTTTGGACCCATGGACCGAATATTAAACTCAATTTAGGGTTGGTGATGCTATCAAAGCGATTGCCCGAATTCACGTTTAACTGACTGTTCACATCAAACCAGTAATAGTCGGAGCGGACACCGGTTACGCTTCTAAATTTCTCAAGCCATTGCACACTGTTCTGATAGTAGATACCCAAGCTATTCTGGTTGATATGATCTCGACGGATGGTCGATAACGTATGCCGCTGTTGCGTGGTGAGCAATCCATTGTCGATGATATCATTTTGAAATTGCATGCCGACGCTATTTTCGATATCGAACGGGCCCAGTTTATTCACCCATGCGTGTCCTATGTTGAACGCTGACTGAAAGCGCTTATCAAGTTGAGAAAATTGATCACCCTGAATCGGATTATCAAGAAAATAGGTGAAATTCGAGAACAGTGCTAGGTTGGAATGCACGGTATACAAATTGAGGTGCGTGATACCCAATCGGCTTTCATGTTGCAACGTGCTAGAAAGGCTAAAACGATGCGCTTCACCCCCATCGCTGGGATCGATTGCACCCAGTCTAGGTATAAATCCGCTGGTTACACCGCGAAGCGGGATCTGATCGGTTGCATTCCATTTTCCGCCATAGCCCATCGCAGTGATATTAAATTTCGTTGGGCCATCATTTTGGCTATAGCGAAGGACCGAATTAAATTTATTAAAATCTTCATGCTTGATCCAAGGGCCATCTTTGGTCAGTAATTCGGTTGCATATAGCACGTTTCCATTGCCGACTTGATGCGATTTGGCGATCAGACCACGCATGAAGCCTTGCTGCCCAATGCCATAACTGAGTATACCTTTAGGAAGGGTATCGGCGTACCCCATATGAATCGCCCCGGCGGAAGAGAAATCGCCTTGATCTGCATAATAAGGTCCTTTTAGATACTGTATGGAGTTGGCAAGCTCTGGGATAATGAAATTGGTATCGGCCCAACCTTGGCCATGTCCATGTGAGCGTTGGTTGACTAACATACCATCAACCGAGATGCGTAGATCAGTGCCATGGTCTAAGTTAAAACCACGTAAAAAATATTGATTGGCCTTGCCTTCGCCACTATGTTGCGTCACGATCAAGCCGGGTACTGTCTCAAGTAGTTCTCCGGGTCGATAAACGGTTCGTAAATCGAGCTGGCGCTTGAGTACGGTTCCTTCATTGGCTGAATTTGCGACACCGATTAATTCTTTCGAGTTAGCGACAACATTGATTGCCCGAAGTGTCGGCACACCTGCTGCCTCGCTTCTGGGAAGAAGCTCCACATTGAGCAGCAGGGCAGTAGTGAAATACAAAATTGCTTTTATTCGAATAAAATATCGCAACTTACACCCAGGATTTTTGTTATTTTGTATAAAAAACTGTGAAATCTATGTGAAATCTATGTGAAATCTAGCTGAATTCTAACTTATAATGTATGAAGAATAAATTTTCTTTCATACTTTTTTGATTTGGATCAAAATAGCGTGGGAATTGATAGATGATTCTAGGAGCACTATGTTTCGACGATTGTTAATCTTTTTGCTACTATGCTGCTTTCATTCTGCGGCGATCGCAACCAAGCAGAATACAAAACTGAAGATTGCGACGACAGTTTCACCGATTACCAACATGGTGCAAAATGTTGGCGGTGCCAATATTGAAGTAAAAGGAGTCGTGCCGGATGGAATGGATTCCCATACCTTTGAACCGCTTCCTTCGGATGCCAAGCTATTACAGAATGCGGATTTGATCATCGTCAATGGCCTCGATCTGGAGCTTCCGACTTTACAGCTTGCTGAGAAAGTGAAGAAAGCCCATGTGCCCATTTTACAGCTCGGTAATCAGGCGATAAGCCAAGCGGAATGGCATTATGATTTTAGTTTTCCGCGTGAGCTTGGTCATCCTAATCCCCATTTGTGGCTAAACA
>SSFW01000143.1 GCA_008015595.1 Nitrosomonas sp.
AAAAGGGATCTCAATCAAAAAATAAAGCCTATCTATTTCAAGCAAATCGCTGATGACCAGTTTGAGATTCATCATTCACTGTTAAACGATATCTTAGTTGAAACTCTAACTGAACTCACCCAATCAACCTAGAAGCGGAACATACTCATGACAACATTCCTTGATCAGCCCCACTACACAGGAAAAGGTAAACAATCAGATTCATCAAAATGGCAGAAGCTACCCAGCTTCAACCCAGAAGCCCTAACCCACCCTCAACATTATCTGGCGCCCAAAGGATTAGTCGCGGCCGTCAATGTTGCCTTGGAATTAGGCATGCCATTGCTGCTCACTGGAGAGCCCGGTTGTGGCAAATCACAATTGGCCTATAGTTTGGCTTGGGAACTAGGATTTCCAACCGGTCCCCTCAGCTTTACTGTTAAATCCGATACGCAAAGCAAAGATTTGTTTTATCACTTCGATACGTTAGGGCGTTTCCGCGCTGCAAGAATTGAAGGTGAAGAAGCCGATGCGCGGCGCTATCTGCGCTTTGAAGCGCTCGGATTGGCTATATTAAAAGCACTAGGAAGGGAAGCGATAGAAAAACTCAAACTTATCGGTTGTATCGAAAACCCACCCGAGCAACCGGAACGCTCCGTGGTTTTGATTGATGAAATCGATAAAGCGCCCCGAGAAATTCCCAATGATATTCTCAACGAAATTGACCGCATGAGTTTCGATATTCCTGAAATTTTCCAGGCCGGTAAAGCACGTACCGTGGTTTCGCTCGATAGCAAACAAACCACGAGCAACAATCAAGAACCTGCCAACGGCTCATTGCGCCCCATCGTCATTATCACCAGCAACAGGGAACGCGAATTGCCCGAGGCGTTTCTACGCCGCTGTGTCTATTACCACCTTGATTTACCGCCTTTCCGTCGAAAATTAGCCGAAGACCGCTCGAAAGGATTGGACACTGATAACGATGTCACGATCGAAAGAATCGTCGAAGAACGCCTAAAAATTACCATTCCGCTGGAAGACAATAAAAAAAATCTACAAAAAAGCCTATGGGCAGCAGCCATTTCGCTATTTGATTACCTGCGCAGCGAAGTGCAATTACAGAAAAGACCGTCAACCGCTGAATTATTGAATTGGATGCAATGGCTGCAAAAACGCGGTGGATCGGCAGCGATTACGCTGCAAGACCTTGATTGGCAAGATCGTTTTAGCAACAGTGCTTATGTGACCTTGTTCAAGCACAAAGAAGATCAAGATCGTGCAAAACAACACATCGACGACTGGTTATTACGCTAACCTGTGACAGATATCTACGCCTCCCTAAATCACCTGGATCGCTTAGCTACGCTACTCCAAGCAGAAGGCATGGTATGTGGTCCCGATGTTTGGCTATCGGTCTACCGGTTATTGAGCCGGTTACGAGATCAAGGCAAATTGCCGCAGGAAGCAACGCAACTCCGTTTACTGCTAGGCCCACTAATCTGTTGCAACCCTGAAGAACAAGCGCGTTTCAAGGTGTTATTCGATCAATGGTGGATCACGCAAACGGATGCGCAAAACCCCGACAACTTAGCCACCTTACCGCGCGATACCTTTACCCTATCCGCAGCAAATCGCCTGACCTCACCCGTACAAACTCGGTTTGCACGAATCCAAGCCAAACTGACCCAAATTAGCCGAGCATGGATAGCCGGTTTGCTTGCACTGATTGGGGTTATTGTGGCTATTATCTGGATTTGGGTTCAGCAACCTGTGCCCATCGCACCCACTCCCATTCAAAAAACGCCACCCCCAACGGTAACTATTGGACCCAACACACCCAATGAAGCGCCAACCATCACAATCATCGACCACATTCCACCGCGCCCGCAACCAGAACCACAACGTTTACCCAGCAACTGGGAATCAGCCTTGCGACTTATTCGTAACGCGATCTTCATGTTACCCTTAATCATCGCGCTTGGCTGGATACTGTGGCGCTACCAACAGCAAGTCACCCTTAACCGAGAAGCTGCTGCGGGAGATGATTTATTTAGCCAACTGCGCTTCGAGCGTCTTCTGACCCCCATTTTTGGTGGCCATCAAGTCGAGCAGGAACTGCGTGATCTCCGTGCGGCTAAAATCGAAACCTCCCATCGCCTTAATATTAAAGCCACAGTTGAAGCAACCGCACGCCAAGGGGATTTTTTCCAACCTGTGTATCGCCAACGGCGCATTGCACCGGAACATGTGTTACTGGTCCGTAGCATGCACCGCCATGACCAACAAGCTGCCATGGCAGAAGAATTGGAAAAACGCTTCCGTTCACTCGGCTTGCACATCGAAACTTACCGATTCCGCGATGACCCCCGCTGGTTGGTTCGCTGGGATGACAAAGATGACGATCAAGCGCGATACTTTCGGTTAGAACAAATATTAGCGCGCTTTGGTAGTGCCCGCTTATTTGTGATTAGCGAAGCCGAGATCGTCTATCATCCCTATAGTGGTGAACCACGTACCTGGCTACACGCTTTTTCACCGTGGCCCGATAAAGTCTGGCTCCATCCGCAAGACGCAAATGCCGCACACGCACGCTTACTGGCCCAGCATCAGTTTATGATGCTGCCCTTGATGCGCGACAGCATTCCGCAACTGGTCACGTTTCTCACCACGCAACCGCAGCCGAGCAAACTCGATCCACAACCGGCAATCCCCATCCAACTGCCGGCCATGATTACCCGTGAACCGCACGCCTGGCTCAACGAAAATCCACCTTTTGGTGCCGATTTGAAGGAATTAATCCGGCAATTGGAATATTTTCTAGGTACCCTAGGGTTGCAGTTATTGCGCGCTGTCGCCGTTTACCCGAAACCGAGTTGGTCACTCACACAGGCGTTGGATTATTTATTATATGGTTCTTTGAATTCAGCCCAGGGCACCGCCGACCCTCCGGCACGCCGTGAGCAGCGCCTTGCCAAACTCAGCCGCTTACCGTGGCTAACCCATGCTTATATGCCCGATTGGTTACGCGAACAATTATTATTTAACCTGCCCGAAACCGAGCGACAACGGATTACCCAGGTCTGGCAACAATTAATCGGTCAGCTCACTCAAACCCAAGCCGTCAATAGTTTGCGATTAGAAATCCGTACGCCTTCCAAGCGCCAGCTCCGCTTACGTCTCTCGCAACTTCGGGCTACCAAAAATTCAGAAGCCCTGCACGATCCCATTTTTGCCAATATTGTGCTTGGTGGTCGATTCGGTTTACTCGATTTCAAATTACCGCGTGCCTGGGCTAAATTATTTCCCCAGGCCAGTCGCTCAGTGTTGCTCTTCCCCGCGTTGATCGCGCTCTCATTCGCAATCATTACAAGTTTTGGGTTATGTCAAGCTTGGCACAGTTACGGTGCAACAACCCTAGCGCAATTCCGTCAGCAATTCACCACTCAAGATAACCGCGCTTGGCCGGTGCAAATTCGCCATACCCAAACGACTCAACCGCTAGCCCTGGCACTGAGTGAGGCGCTACAGCGCAAGCAATTCACTGTCAAACTGGATGATCGTGCCGCTGCTGATTCGACAACGGATGACAAGCAAGCCAACTCTAATCGCATCACCTACGCACCCGGTGGTCAGGCCATTGCGGATCAAATCGCCGTGAGTTTGCGCTGGCTCACCTATGGAGAATCGATTGAGCTCGAGGAAGACAACACGTTACCAGCCTCAACCATTCAAGTGACGTTAAACCGCACCTACCAACCGCTCACCGCGTTTAACGATGAATTGCACGTGCCCTATGTTGCGCCAGCGGATGAAAAAACCGCTCCGTCAACCGGTCTACCCTTTGAAGAACCGCAAATGGTGCGGATTCCACCCGGAAGCTTTATCATGGGATCACCCGAAAGCGAAGCAGGTCGATATTCCAATGAAGGGCCGCAGCGCAAGGTTACCATTGCTTATCCCTTCGAAATCGGTCGCTATGAAGTCACGTTTGCCCAATACGATGCCTTTGCCAAAGATGCACAACACCCATTACCCGATGATCGTGGTTGGAGACGTGGCGATCAGCCAGTCATCAATGTGAGCTTTGACGACGCACAAGCCTATGTGCAATGGCTAGCGAAAAAAACGGGCAAAAAATATCGCTTACCGACTGAGGCAGAATGGGAATATGTGGCACGTGCCAACACAACAACAGCTTATTGGTGGGGTGATGCTATTGGGCAAAACAATGCAGTCTGCGATGGCTGTGGTAGTCAATGGGACAGCCAGCAAACGGCACCCGTAGGCTCCTTCAAACCCAATCCCTTTGGCGTGTTCGATACCGCTGGTAATGTGTGGGAATGGACGCAAGATTGCTGGCATAGCAACTACGACGGTGCTCCTACCGATGGTTCAGCTTGGTTAGAAAAGAATGGCGGCAATTGCACAGGCCGGGTGGTTCGCGGCGGGTCTTGGGGCATCTTTCCGCAGTACCTGCGTTCGGCTATCCGCGGCAGGGACGGTACCGTTGTTTCGAACATCAATATCGGCTTTCGCGTCGCCAGGGATTTTTGATTTTTGTGCTTTGGGGTTTGTCTCTTTGTGCTGTTGGGGTTGCAGGGGCTACGCCCCTGCGCGATTTTTTTGGGGAGGGATAGTGTGAAACAACCGCAAGTCAATATGCCGAAAGTCGTGGAAGACTGCCATGCCTTACTCGCCTGGATCATTCCGAAGCTCGATCAATTTCCGCGCAATCGCCGTTATACCCTCGGTGAAAAAATTGAAACCGGGTTGTTGCAAGTGCTCGAACAACTTATTCAGGCTGCCTATCAAAAAGCGCGATCGAGTCGATTGGATACCGCCAATTTACAATTGGATGTGGTGCGTCATCTGTGGCGGCTTAGCCATACCCTGCAATCGATTTCGACCCAACATTATGGCCAAGGTGCGGAACGCATGGTCGAATTAGGCCGTCAAATTGGGGGGTGGCGTAAACAAACCAGTGGAGAAAGCACATGAAGCAACCGGTTGATTCGCTTTGGACACAGATTCTGGAATGGGATAATTTGCTACTCGCTTTTCGCAAAGCACGCCGTGGAAAACAGCAGCAATCGGAAATCCAACACTTTGAATTGAATTTGGAATACGAACTCACCGATATTCGCCATAACTTGCAATCCCACCGTTATCAACCCGGTTCGTTTCACCAATTTCAGGTAACCGATCGCAAAACGCGGTTGATTTCAGCAGCCCCCTTTCGTGATCGAGTGGTGCAACATGCACTCATGAATATCGTCGAACCGATCATCGATCAGCAGTTTATTAAACATAGCTATGCAAGCCGCAAGCACAAAGGCGTTCATCGTGCAGTCCAGCACTATCAAGCTTGGGCAAAGCAATATCGATACGCCTTGAAAATCGATATTTGCCGCTATTTCGATAGTATCGATCACGCACTTTTGAAGCAGAAATTACGCCGCTTCATTCCCGATCCTGATATTTTATGGTTATTTGATCGGATTATCGATTCAAACCCGGAACCTCTCAATCCTGCGATTGTGCCTGCTGCATCAGATGATTTGGTTGACTTGGCAGCAAGAAGCGTCGGCTTACCGTTAGGAAATCTAACCAGTCAATGCTTCGGCAATATTTATTTGAATGATTTAGATCATTTCATCCAAACCACATTAAACTTACCCGCCTATTTGCGTTATGTAGACGATATGATTCTGTGTAGCAACTCGAAAAACCAACTTTGGGAAAGCTGTGCGGCCATTGAGCAATTTCTAGCATCAGAGCGAATTGGTATTCATCCGCGCAAGAAACAGTTAGTTCCCGTTACGACTGGATTGGATGTGCTCGGCTATCAGGTTTTCCCTTCACAAATTCGCCTGGCGCGTGGCAGTGGTTATCGTTTTCGCCGCAAACTAAAGCGCCTCGCCAAAGCGTATCACCAATGGCGTATCTCATTACAAGCCATCAAACCGCATGTTGCTGGCTGGTTGGGGCATGCGCGTCAGGCCAATAGTGGATCCCTATGTCGTGCTATTTTTTCCGAGGTATACTTCCATCGAGGGGACAAGGTGCAACGATCGCCGGGTGGTTCGCGGCGGGTCTTGGAACAACAATCCACAGAACCTGCGTTCGGCTAACCGCAACAGGAACAATACCGATGAATCGAACAACAATATCGGCTTTCGCGTCGCCAGTACACCTGCAATTTTGCCAGAGCTGGATGATTCATGGATCATCCAGGCGTGCCGCAGGTGCCCATGTATCTTATCTCCCGGCTGTGCAATTCCAGCAGCCAAAGAAAGCGCTGTATTCGGCAGGCAGTATTTCCAAGCTACGCACGAAATACTGCCGTTTCCACTGGCTAGCCATTTTCCTTTTCTTGACCAGCTTTCCGCTGCAAGCATCTGAAAATCCACTTGCTTCAGAAAATAATAATCGCGCTGCGCAATCACCCCAATCGCAACAACAACCGCAACAATCCAACCTTGAATCTCCGTTGCAACCGATCAGCATCCCACCACTCGGTAAACCGGATGAGGCAGCGCAAGCAGTGACAAAGCGTTTGGCAGCTACTTGCCAAACCGAAGGCCAAGTTGGGCCTACCATGGTCATCATCCCACCCGGGCATTTTCAGATGGGTTTAGATAGTGATGCACTTGATAGGTTTCTTATAAAGGGAATTATAGATGGAAATAGGGTGACCATCCCCAAGCCGTTTGCACTTAGCCGTTGTGAGGTTACCGTGGGACAGTTCCGTCAGTTCGTGCAGGAAACCCGTTATCAAACCACGGCTGAAACCGATGACAAAGGTTGTTATGGGTGGGATGCAGCACAAAAAAAAGTCATACAGCACCCTAACTTCAATTGGCAAAATCCAGGATTTTCCCAAACGGATCATCATCCGGTAGTATGCATCTCTTGGGAGGATACCCAGCATTATCTTGCCTGGTTATCGCAACGCACCGGAGCACGTTATCGGCTGCCGAGCGAAGCCGAGTGGGAATACGCCGCACGGGGCCGTACCAACACTACTCATTTTTATCAACCGGATCAGCAGTGCGCCTACGCTAATGGGGCCGGTCAAGAAACCAAAGCGATTGCAGGCTCAGGCTGGGTTTTAGCGGAATGCACTGACCCCTTCGTTTATACCGCACCGGTGGCCAGTTTTATGGAGAATCCATTCGGTTTATTCGATATGGCGGGCAATGCCTGGGAATGGACGCAGGATTGCTGGCATGATGATTATACTGGCGCACCCACTGATGGTTCAGCTTGGTTAGAAAAGAATGGCGGCGATTGGGTAGGGAAGAATTACGTCGACGCCGATTCGGTAGGGATAGAGAAGAATTACGGCTACGGCGATTGCACTCGCCGGGTGGTTCGCGGCGGGTCTTGGCTCTACGATCCACTTTACCTGCGTTCGGCTAACCGCGGCGGGGACATTGCCGATGTATCGGGCGACATTATCGGCTTTCGCGTCGCCAGGGATTTCTGAGGTTTGTCCTTTGCGCCGTTGGGGTGCAGGGGCGTAGCCCCTGCGCGATTTTTTTTGGGGAGGAATAGTCCGGTGCAGTCTGGTTGTTATTCGGATAGCCCCGCGAACAGCTCGGCATAAATTTTTTCGATCTGCGTGATTTCTTGGATATTAAGCGCTGCAAACTCTTTTTCTGTTGCGCGCTTGGATAACCGTCCTTCATTTTGTTTCAGGAAGTGAAACAACAGATCAATCGTTGAGGCTGGCATCTCAATCAACGATTCTATGGCTATTCTGAACTGATCGTATCGTTCCAGGAAGTTGGCTTCCTCGGGCAAATCAATTTCAATGGTTTGTTCAACACAGGCATATAAAAACTCGACATGGGGCGTAGCATCGAAATAGCGATAAAAATCACCGGTATCATTCAGAACGCGCACATTCATTTTTTCCGTTGGCTCCCATTCGATGAGCGGAAGCAACCGCTTTGAATAGCTTTCCAGTACAGTTCGATAATCATCGATCCGCTCCAAAATAGCGGCCGATACCGGAAAAACAACCCCAACCGGGCTAAATCCACGTTGCGCCAGCGCATGATGAATGAGGTAACGGTGCAGCCGTCCGTTACCATCTTCAAAGGGATGGATATAGACAAACCCAAAGGCGAGCATGGCGGCTGCCAGAAC
>SSFW01000175.1 GCA_008015595.1 Nitrosomonas sp.
GTGGGTGGTATGCGCGCCTCAATCTACAATGCCATGCCTTATGAAGGCGTTAAAGCATTAGTCACGTTTATGAAAGAATTTGAAAATCAATATGGCTAAAAAAGTGCAGCAGGTTTTTAAGATTCTGACACTGAATCAAATTTCTTCAGTAGGACTCAAGCAATTTCCGGCTGATCAATATTTAATCGGTCATGATCTGGTAGACCCTGACGTCATTTTGGTACGGTCTCATAATATGCTGGACGTGGATATTCCTGAGCATGTGATCGCGATTGGGCGAGCCGGTGCAGGAACGAATAATATTCCAGTTGATGCGATGAGTCAGCGGGGAATTCCGGTTTTTAATACACCTGGTGCCAATGCAAATGCAGTCAAAGAGCTTGTGTTGGCAGCGATGTTGATCGCTTCTCGTAATCTTGTTTCTGCCTTTCAATTCGTGGAAGGGCTCCAAGGCGATAATCCGAAATTGAATGAGCTCGTCGAAACCAATAAAAAACATTTCTCAGGGATTGAATTGCCGGGTCGGACTTTGGGTATCGTGGGATTAGGAAAAATTGGGCGACTGGTTGCGGATGCAGCCTTAAAGCTCGGAATGAAAGTCATGGGTTATGATCCCAAAATTAGTGTCGATGCTGCCTGGAGTCTTTCTGCAGAAGTACAAAGAGCGCAGAGCATTGAAGATTTGTTGCGTCATAGCGATTTTATTTCACTCCATGTTCCTTTAGCTGATTCAACCCACCATTTAATTAATGAGCAACTGATTCATTATTTCAAGCGTGAAGTCATTTTGCTCAATTTTTCACGGGATGAAATCGTGAGTGAAGCAGCGGTTTTAGCGGGAATAAAGAGCGGTAAAATAAAATATTATGTCTGTGATTTTCCGAGTCAGCATTTGCAAAATCAGAAAGGAGTCATCACTTTACCGCATTTGGGCGCTTCAACGCGAGAAGCGGAAGAAAACTGTGCTGTCATGGTTGTGAAGCAGACTATCGATTATTTGCAGAATGGCAATATTAAGAATACCGTTAATTTTCCAGATGTAATCATGGAACGGGAATCTCCCTATCGAGTTGCGGTAGCCAATACAAACGTTCCTAATCTGCTTGGTCAGATTTCAACTTGCATGGCAACCGCAGGCCTCAATATTCATAACATGACTAATAAATCGAGAGGTGAAATGGCTTATACTTTGGTCGATGTCGATAGTCCTGTATCTAAACAAGTTATTAAAGCAATATCTCTTATCACAGGCGTTCTGAAGGTACGATACTTACCGGTCTAAAATAACAACAATAAAAAACGTATACTGCGTATTATCATTATGGCTGAACAATTAAATCAATTACGTGCCAAGATCGATGCAATCGATAATGAGTTGCTTGAGCTCATGAATGCGCGTGCCAAACTTGCACAAGCGGTGGGGCATCAAAAAGGTAATGCTGTAACGTATCGCCCTGAAAGAGAAGCGCAAGTGTTGTCTCGGCTGCAGCAGTTAAATACAGGCCCTCTTTCCAATGAGCGTATTACCGCTTTATTTACTGAAATTATTTCTGCTTGCCGTGCGATGGAAGCACCATTAACTATTGCTTATCTAGGACCACCAGGCACGTTCTCCGAAGAGGCTGTTTCTAAGCGTTTTGGACATGCCGTGGTTACGATTGCATGCCATTCGATCGATGATGTATTCCGGCAAGTTGAATCGGGCTCAGCGCATTATGGTGTGGTTCCTGTAGAGAATTCAACTGAGGGTGCAGTGGGAAGAACCATGGATTTGCTGGTACAGACACCATTGGTGGTGTGTGGTGAAATTGAATTGCCTGTGCACCATTGCTTGATGGCAAAACATTCAGACCTCACGCAAATTCAAAAAATTTATTCACATCCTCAGTCTTTTGGGCAATGTATTGGATGGCTTAATCATCAATCTGCTCAACTTAAATCAGTAGCGCAGATCAATGTGGCTAGTAATGCCGATGCAGCACGACTTGCTGCTTCAGATCCCCACGCGGCTGCGATCGCAAGTAGCAAAGCCGCCGAGATTTTTGAATTAACGATCTGTGCTCGAAATATTGAAGATGATCCTAATAACACTACACGGTTTTTAGTGATGGGTTCGCAGCTTGTTCCCGTATCGGGCAAAGACAAAACTTCGCTGGCCATTTCTACCCATGATCGACCTGGTGCAGTGTATGAATTACTCGCGCCACTTGCTAAATATCAGGTTAGTATGAGCCGATTCGAATCCCGCCCTTCGCGTAAAGGTTTGTGGGAGTATATGTTTTTTATTGATCTTGAAGGACATCAAGATAACAATAATATTGCAAGCGCAATCGGTGAATTACGCGATAAAGCGACTTTCTTAAAAATACTGGGATCATACCCCGCAGCCTAGAACACTGATCATGAAACTCTTTGAATTTGCTCCACAATATATCCGCGCAATCCATCCCTATCAACCCGGAAAACCGATCTCTGAGTTGGTTCGAGATCTCGGGTTGGAAAAAGATAGCGTCATCAAGTTGGCTTCGAATGAAAACCCCCTTGGAACCAGCCCCTTGGCACTTGAGGCGATGTCTGCTGCACTGAATGAAATTGCGAGATATCCCGATGGAAGCGGTTATGAGCTTAAGAATGCTTTGGCTGAACATTATGCAGTGAGTGTCGATCAAATTGTGCTTGGAAATGGTTCAAACGATGTGCTAGAGCTTGCTGCACGGATTTTTCTTAAACCAGGTACGGCAGCAGTTTATTCCCAGCATGCTTTTGCTATTTATCCGTTGCTCGCTCAAGCGCTAGGAGCACAAGGTATTTCAGTACCAGCACGACGCTATGGTCACGACCTAGTGGCGATGTTGAACGCAATTACGCCCGAAACGCGTATTATTTTTATTGCAAACCCCAATAACCCAACCGGTACATTGTGTGATCCTAACGAGCTTCAGCGATTTGTCGAGCGAGTCCCTCAAAATGTATTAGTGATCTTAGATGAAGCTTATGATGAGTATTTGCCTGAAGCCAATAAAGCCAATAGCATCGGTTGGTTGAAGAAATTCCCTAATTTGCTGATTACCCGTACTTTTTCTAAAGCCTATGGACTAGCCGGTATTCGTGTCGGTTTTGCGTTTACGCACCCCGAGTTGGCGGATTTAATGAACCGTATTCGTCAACCCTTTAACGTCAATAGTCTTGGATTGATTGGCGCGTTGGCAGCATTAAAAGATACAGAATTTGTTCGACGAGCTTATGAACTCAATCGTGCTGGTATGGCTGAAATTACCAACGGATTGCGGCAATTAGGTGTGGAGTTCATTCCTTCCTATGGGAATTTCATTACGCTACGTATCCGGGGAGATGAAATTAATACAGCTAAGGCTTATCAGAATCTGTTGAAACGAGGTGTGATTGTTCGTCCGTTAGGCGTTTACGAAATGCCTCATCACTTACGTGTGACGATCGGCTTAAAATCAGAGAATGAGAAATTCTTGAGTGCATTGGAACAGGTTATCAGTGATTCAGCCTAATTATTAAAATGGTAGTCATGGAATACCTTCATTCTTGTTGATATGCCAACCCCCCCCTATCTTCAAAAACTTGTCATTATCGGTGTAGGCTTGATTGGTGGATCGTTTGCATTAGCATTACGTAATGCAGGCCTTGTTAAACAAGTTGTTGGTTTGGGACGTAGTCAGGAAAATATGCTACGAGCGCGTGAGTTGGGTATTATCGATGAGATCGCGATTACCCCGGCTGCGGCGCTGGCAGAAGCTGATTTTGTTATGTTATCTACCCCAGTTGGTCAAATTCAGCGAGTAATGGCGCAGATCGAGCCTTACTTGAATAAGCAAACGATAGTCTCGGATGTGGGCAGTACCAAACAGAATGTGATCGAAGCTGCGCAGCAACAATTGACCAATCATCTTGCCCATTTTATTCCAGCTCACCCAATTGCAGGAACGGAGTTTCGCGGTGCAGAAGCTGCTGATCCCTTGTTATTTAAACAGAAGCACCTCATCATCACGCCTTTGAAGGAAAATAACGAACAAGCAATCAATCTGGTCAAAGTATTATGGGAGTCATGTGGCGCGAAAGTTTCAATCATGTCTGCTGAGCAACACGATCAAATGCTAGCGATAGTCAGTCATTTGCCGCATATGCTGGCTTTTACACTGATGAATCATATTCAAACATGTACTGATTTCGATCCTAACTATGTTTTGAGTTATGCTGGAAGTAGTTTGCGTGATTGCACACGGATTGCAGCGAGCTCTCCCGAGATGTGGCGTGACATTTGCTTAGCGAACCAGGGGCAGCTATTAGCTGAGCTCGATAAGTATCAACAAGCGCTAACAGAGTTGCGTGAGCAACTTGCCAATCGAAATGGTGAGGCACTGCTCAGTCTATTTAAGAAAGCGAGCGATTTAAAATTGCAATGGTTAAACGCGCGTAATGAAAAAGATTAGCGACTGAGTAACCGTTTGCATTTTAATCATTAGCCAGAACTTCCTACAAAACATTTAGTCTTTAAAATTTTAATGATTCAACTTACGATATGCAGCGTTACTTATTAATCATCACTACTTTCATTGTTAGCCTGAGTATCATGAGCTTGGGGTATGCGCAGCAGCCCAGGCAGTCGTTACCGGCTAACTTAACTCAGATTACATCAGTTGAAGGCATTACTGAGTATCAAATGCCGAATGGCTTGAAAGTCTTGCTCCTTCCTGATGATTCCTTAGATACGGTGACGGTAAACATCGTTTATTTAGTCGGTTCACGCGATGAAGGTTATGGTGAAGCCGGCATGGCGCATTTGCTTGAACATTTGCTATTCAAAGGTACCGAACGCCATCCTGATATCAAGAATGAATTCACCAAGCGGGGGGCGCGGTGGAATGGCACGACTTCGTATGATCGTACTAATTATTACGAAGTGTTGACTGCGAGTACAGAAAACTTAGACTGGGCTATTTCGCTGGAAGCCGATCGTATGATCAACTCTCGTATTGAAAAAGCTGATCTTGATAGCGAAATGACGGTTGTTCGTAATGAGTTTGAGGCAGGCGAAAATAATCCTTTTGGCGTGTTATCCGAGCGTATGGCATCAACGGCATTCGTATGGCACAACTATGGCCGCGCGATCATCGGTTCTCGCTCGGATATCGAAAATGTTCCCATCGAGCGATTACAAGATTTTTATCGCCATTATTACCAGCCCGATAATGCAGTACTCGTCATTGCCGGCAAATTTGATGAAACAGCAGCACTAAATAGTATATCCAACCACTTTGGCGCTATTCCTCATCCGAAACGCCAATTACGAAAAACCTATACGGTAGAACCAACGCAGGACGGGGAGCGTAATGTTACGCTACGTCGTGTTGGTGATACACAAATTGCAGCAACGCTTTACCATATCCCAGCTGCTGCACATCCTGAATCTGCTGCAATCGATTTGCTTGTTTCCATCATCAAACAAGTTCCTGGCGGTCGGTTGCATAAATCGCTCGTCGAATCCAAATTAGCAACAGCGATTTTTGGTTTCGATCGCCAATTACGCGAAACCGGTTTTGTTTATTTCGGCGCTAATTTGCTACCGACTATGTCGCTCGATCATGCGAGCAATACGCTGATTAGTACCATCGAAACATTAGCAGCGCATCCCATTACGGCTGAAGAATTGGAACGCGCACGTACACGCTTACTTAATAAAATCGAGCAATTACTGACCAACACACGTAATCTGGCTACGACGATCACTGAATTTATCGCAATGGGAGATTGGCGATTACTGTTTCTACATCGTGATCGGATCCAACAAGTTACCTTAGAAGATGTACAGCGCGTAGCGAATACTTATTTCAAACCCAGTAATCGAACATTAGGTCTTTTCATTCCAACAAGAACACCAGATCGTGCAGAAATTCCAGCGGTCACTAATCTCGCACTCATGTTCAAAGACTACCGTGGAAACACAATGCTGAGTTTAGGGGAAGCGTTTGAAGCCACGCCCGAGAATATCGAAGTAAAACTCATTCGCACGCAATTACCAGGCGGAATGAAGCTTGCCTTACTTCCTAAAAAAACGCGAGGCAATCGCGTTGTCGTCGCGTTTAATCTGCATTGGGGAGATGAGCAAAGTAAAATGAATCGTGCGACCGCTTGTGGGATGACAAGCGCGATGTTATCGCGGGGTACCCAGCGTTATACTCGTGAGCAATTGCGCGATGCTTTTGATCGCTTAAAAGTACACATCGACATGACAGCGGATGGCATTGCTTTTGAAACAACGAGTGATCATTTAACCGATGCGCTTCAGTTAGTCGCAGAAATGTTTCGCAATCCTATTTTCCCAGAGAAAGAGTTTGAACAGCTCAAGCTAGCGATTCTGTCCTCTATTGAAAATCAAAAGAGTGAACCTGCTGCGCAAGCGGGTATCCAGCTCGAGCGTCATCTAATGCCTTTCGCGCCAGCGCATTGGCTTTATACCCCTACAATCGAAGAACGAATTGAACGAATCAATCAAGTATCCCTCGATGACGTCAAGCGCTGCCACCAGGATTTTTATGGAAGCACGGATGCAGAGCTTGCGATCGTCGGTGATTTTGAACCTAAGGCTATTACCGAAACCTTGCAACAATCACTGGGTGACTGGAAAAGTCCTAAGCCGTATCAACGTATTTCGACACCCTATCAAGATATCAAGGCTATCGATCTTAATCTGGAAACTCCAGATAAAGCCAATGCGGTTTATCAGGCTGGTATGAATCTCAAAATACGAGATGATCATCCTGATTTTCCTGCGCTTGTTCTAGGCAATTACTTATTCGGGGGATCGGCGGATTCACGACTGTGGCGTCGTATTCGTGAGCAAGAGGGTCTTTCATACAGTGTTATTTCTTCACTCACGGCGAGTGCTTTTGAAACACGGGGTGATTTCAAAATCTTTGCTATCTACGCACCTCAAAATCGTGATCGTGTTGAACAAGCAGTGGATGATGAATTTACACGGGTTCTAAAAGATGGTTTTACCGCAGAAGAGGTTGAACTTGCTAAGGCGGGCTATCTTGAAGCTCGGAGAATAGCAAGAGGGCAGGATAAAGCGCTCGCTGAACGGCTAGTCAATTACTTGCATCGTAATCGTACGCTGCAATGGGATATCGCATTCGAGAAAAATATTGCTGCTTTGACACCGGAGCTGATATTAACTGCCTTGCGCCGTCACTTTGATATGACTAGGCTGACTCAAGTGAAAGCAGGTGATTTTGCTAACACGCTATCAGCGAAATCACCTCAGTGATAACTCGAGCGGGATAAACTTATTTTGTTTGTTTGATATTCTGGGGTTCGGGTTCGCTTGCTGCAAAATCAAGCTCAACCTTTGCACCATCCGGGTCTGCACAAAATAGTTGCCAGCTTTCAAGTCCTTTTAGGCGATTCAGCGTATACGCGATGTTATGTTGATTTAACCGATCTATCACGGACTGAAGATTGCATGCGCTAAAGGCAATATGGTCGATGATGCCGTGAATTGTAGCTGGTATAGGCCGTCCCGCCATGATATGTAGGATTGCCTGGTCCCCACAGTAAAGCCAGGCACCCGGAAATTCAAATGGGGGACGATAACCTTCGGTTAATCCCAGCAAGCTGACATAAAACGCTTTACTCTTGTCTAAATCAGTCGTCAGCACCGTAAAATGATTCATTCCAGTAATAGCCAATTTAGGTTCCTCCAAAGATCGCGGTGAATATTTTTAGTTGGATTGTAGTATGGAAACAAACTTCTGATAACGTTCGTTAATGACATTCTGACGAGCGACTGTCGCTTTACTCGAAAAACAATCGATCTTATTCTGCTTATGCCAACCAAGCGGTTTTCCCGCAGCTAACCATGCAATACCTTGTGCCGTTGCTTCGACCAATGCAGGGCGCTGCACTGTTAATCCTGATAAATCAGCAAGTTTTTGGCATAAAGCATCAGACTGAGCTAATCCACCGCTGATGGTAATACCTTTGATGGGGAGGTGTGTTTCTGCCATACAGTCGAGATTGGCTTGTATCAAGAATAGAATGCTTTCTACGACAGCGACTAACCTGTGATCCGCTGGTAAATTTGTTAAGGGCTTTCCATCGAGATCGTGGAATTGTGGAGCGGGTCCTTTACCCCACCAGGGTGAGCCAAGACCGCTGATGGTATTCATGAATAAGGGGGGATCGGTGATTGATCGTAATGCGGCATCCAGTTTCTGATAGGGGTGAGGAATCGATTCATGTTCACTTAACCAATCGATTGCACTACCCGCATTATTGACAGTGCCTTCAAGCACATATCGTTTTTCCTGTGCGTCACTGTCAGCAATTCCGCTGAGCAGCTTGCGATGGCGAATGAGTTGGCAGCCGGTTGATTTCAGGATAAAGGCGCCGGTACCCATGTTAATCCAAACCCCTTCCTGGCTAACTTCTGCAGCAGCGCATAGGGCAGCCGTTTGATCTCCATTAACCGCCATGATGGGGATAGAATGATTTTTTAGATAACCGTAGCAATGGCGAATGGGATAGCACTGGGGTAGATAAGATCGAGGGATTTCAAATAACTTCAGCAGCACATCGTCCCAATCGCAACTCGTAATATTCCATAATAGGGTTCTTGCAGCATTCGCGTGATCCACGACGAGGGGATTACCTTCGAGTAAATGGAATAAAATAAAACTGGCTAACGGACCAAACGCTAATTGCTGCTGTGCTTCAGCTGCAATGACTGCTGGTATGTTTTTCCTGAGCCAGTTTAATTTACTAACCCCATAATGGGGGGAAAGCCTCAAGCCAGTCCGTTCAATGATGGTGGTCTGATGCGCAGCAAATGACATTAACCAATCCGCTGCGCGCCGATCTTGCCAGCTTAGCACTGGACTAAGCGCTTTCCCCGTTGTTTTATGCCAGGCCACAACACTCGAACGTTGCGTTGCCAAACCGATGTAACTAATACGTTTTTGATGCTGTGCTGCGAATTGCAGTGATTGTGAAACGATACTGTGAATCGAATCGATGATTTCATCAGGATCTTGTTCCACTTCAACTGAGCTGCGATGAAATATCTCAACGGGTTCGCTGAATTGAGCAATCACTTCTCCACTGGGATCGAATAGTAGGGCACGGGATAGGTGAGTTCCTTGGTCGATGGCTAAGGTAACTGCTTGGTTAGACATATTCGGATGCAGAAGGCGGTAATTCGATTGGGAGCTCAGCGAGATTTGCTTTGGGGTAGCGTTGAGGTAACGAAGGCGCTGCCATTGTGAGCACTTTCTGGGCAGTTGCCCGACTTACCGTCAGTTTCCCACCATACAGGGTAATAATACGTGGTTGACTAACATTATCGCAGAGTAATTGGATGTCTCTGGAGCGTGAGAAAGCTGAACCCTGCGCTTTCGGCAGCACGCGTAAACCTGAGAATTTTTCTCGAACGACAACTTTTCGATTGGGGAAATAATGGCGGAAGCATTCGATTAAATAAGCTTCTTCTTGTGCTAAAGGATGACACGCTTCGGGTAAACCAGTAAAAATCGTTTCAGTCGTGCCTAATAACGTGTGCTCATACCACGGCAGTACAAAAATAGCACGATGATCGGCGGGAGATTCCAAGTAATAGCAACCGTTGTCGGGTTTACCTTCTAATACCAGGTGAGTGCCTTGCACTAGTTCAATGGGTAAGGTGGGGGGAGAGGGGGTGACGTTGTGTAGAATTTGATTTACCCAAGGACCTGCGGCATTGATGATTACCGTAGCCGTACAATGGTGCGATTGGTTTTGCCAATGATATGCGAGCTCACATCCATCCTGTGTTAGGTTGGCCTGAATAAATTTAGCAGGGTAACGTAATTCCGCACCCAATTTCATCGCCGAGTGCATCAGTGCTTGAGTGAGCAGTCGATCATCGGTTTGTGCATCCCAGTATTGAAAAACATGCGATAGACCTACGGTGGACAAACCATCAAGCTTTGCCCACTCAGCACGAGGAACACTCCGAAATCGGGATGCAGGCCCTAATCCTGCTAATAAACCATATAACGTTAATCCTGCACGAATCGTCCATTTTCCTCGTGAGGTCGATTGGTAAATCGGAATGTAGAAGGGGCTTAATTTGATGAGAGCAGGCGCTAGTTTGAGGAGCTGTGAACGCTCACACAAACTTTCACGCACCAGCCCAAAATGACCTTGTTCAAGATAGCGTAATCCACCATGAATCAGCTTGCTTGAACGACTCGATGTGCCCGCAGCGAGGCTGGTTTTCTCTAGAACTAATACATGATGGCCATTTGCTGCTGCAGCTTGAGCAATGGCGGCTCCTTGTATGCCACCGCCAATAACAACCAAATCATAGGATTGGCTAGCAAGCATGCTGTTTTAGCGTGGAATCGCTCAACATGACCCCAATGGCATCGGTTTCGATCATCCCGATATTTTGTTGTGCATATTGCAGGGCTGTTTGGCTATCATTGACGGTATAAACGACCCATTGCCACGGTCCTTTCCAGCGTTCTTCAATGCTTGGTGGTATGCGCCAGATACTGCAAAACAAATAATCGGGAGCGAGTGTATCCGCTATCTTCGCATGTGCATCGTCCCACCGGGGGATGACCCAGCCGATTCGTTGCATTCCTTTTTTTCGAGCGAGCGCAACAGCCTGCCAATCGAATGAGATGATAATACATTGCTCACGGTAGGGCTGTAGAACCTGCAAAATGGTTTCGACGGTCAGTTCTAATCCAAATTTAACGATACTCTCGGATTTGATTTCCACGAAAGCCTTTGCTTGGGGCCATTTTTCCAGTAACAGGCAAAATGAAAGTAAATCGGTAAAGGGAGCTGTTTTCGTGGGTGAAATGGTTGCATCTGCAACCATGGTTGACTGAGGATAAGCAATCGATAGCGTTTTGATGATTTCATCCGCTAACTCGGTGATGTTTTGATCAATCCCAGTTAATCGCTTCAAATTGTCATCATGGCATAAGAAAGGGGTATGGCGAGCGCTGAGCTGAATATCGAGCTCAACATAGCAAGCGCCTGCTTGTAAGGCAACCTCATAGCCAACTAAGGTATTTTCGGGATAGCAAGCGGGGTAACCGCGATGAGCGACTAGAATGGGAATGGTTGGGTTGCTGTTCATCGATTAATTCTCTTGAGCTAGTAATCAACCTAAAGGGCTTTGTCCAATATTATAGGGGGAATGCTAAAATCTGAGAAAAATAACTTCTCAGGAGAAAGCATGCCCAAGATCAAAATCAGCTTTGAAATAATTTTACCTGCATTGCTGATTCTATTGCTATTGGTGCCCTATACGTTGAATCGTATAGGGCATTCCATGTATGGCATAAAGCAATTTCCACCGGTTATCCTGATGAAGTTGCCGGTTGATCACTCGGCTGTTAATTTGCCACAGGCTGTTAAGGAGTTGCAGTCGTTTAATGTTGTGCTTGAATTGGATACAAGCGAGTTGATTAAACGCACCAATGATATTATTGGTAAATCGTCACATGGAACAGGGTTACAAGGCCTAACGGGTCAGGTATTACCGGGTATGCAGGCTGAAATGGCTGGCGCTAACTTTCAGATCGATAACCCTGGACCGCATGTAGAACTTTTTTCCAGTAATCGTCAAACCCTGTGGACCTGGACTGTTATTCCCAAAAAAACAGGGCGACAGTCGCTTAGCTTATTGTTGCATCTCGAGACAATGAATGGTGGGCAACAGGCTAAGAAAGTCGTTGAGCTTGCAGAAATTCAAATGTACGTCGAGAATAATCCAGAAGAATGGCTTAAACAGAACGCCTGGTGGATGATTCTTATCAGTATTGCGCTAGGATACGTGTTAGTAAAATATCGAAATAATAAAAA
>SSFW01000093.1 GCA_008015595.1 Nitrosomonas sp.
AATCCAATGTTTGATTTAAAAGATCCTGCAGGGATTTTGATGGAAATCAATAACTGCCGTAAAACGTTTCCGAATCACTACATTAGAGTAACAGCTTTTGACTCTAGTCGCGGCGTAGAAAGCCCTACCATGTCTTATATTGTGAACCGCCCAGAAAATGAGCCTGGCTTTAGTTTGATGCGGCAAGAAAGCTCAAGTAGAAATATTAACTACACCATTCATTCTTATGCAACAGACAAACCTGAAGGAGAACGATACTAACCTAAACTTGCTTTCTCTCTCTTTATCCAAAGAGAGAGAAAATTTAGGCTTTTACTCACCAATATAAGTTAAAACCGATTCTAGCAATGCTAGAGCAAGGAGTGTATCGTGGCTAAGACAACAAAAAATCTAATGGCAACCGAAACGGTTTCAGTTGATTTAGAAGCTGAATTTCAAGATTCGAACATCAAAGAAGTTCTAGAAAAACTAGATCGGGAATTGATCGGCCTGAAACCAGTTAAAACTCGAATTCATGAGATAGCCGCACTTCTACTGGTTGATCGTGTTCGCAAACAACTGGGCTTATCCGCTGGTGCACCAAGCCTACATATGTGTTTTACTGGCAACCCAGGAACCGGAAAAACAACCGTCGCATTGCGGATGTCTGAAATTTTGCATCGACTGAATTATGTCCGGGAAGGTCACTTAGTGTCCGTAACGCGCGATGACTTAGTTGGACAATATATCGGTCATACAGCCCCTAAAACCAAAGAAGTTATCAAGAAGGCAATGGGGGGCGTGTTATTTATCGATGAAGCCTATTATCTGTATAAACCAGAGAACGAGCGTGACTATGGTGCAGAATCGATCGAAATCTTATTGCAAACGATGGAAAACAATCGCGATGATTTAGTCGTTATCCTTGCTGGTTATAAAGATCGGATGGATAAATTCTTCTATAGTAACCCCGGTATGCGTTCACGCATCGCCCATCATATTGATTTCCCCGATTACAGTGCCAATGAGCTGTTAGCAATTGCCAAATTAATGCTGGCGGCCCAGAATTATCGTTTCAGCCCATCAGGAGAAAACGCTTTTAGCGAGTATCTCCAGCTACGGATGAAACTCGAACACTTTGCCAATGCGCGCTCTGTTCGGAATGCATTAGATCGCGCCAGATTGAGGCAAGCCAATCGGCTGTTTACCAGTGCGAAAAAAACCTTAACCAGTATTGATTTAATGACCATTGAAGAAGAAGATATCCGGTCCAGTCGTGTATTTTTAGAAGGAAAGCTCGATACTGGTAGCAGCAAGATTTAAAGTCTAATCAGAATTAGATAACTAACAAAAATGAGGATTGCGATGATAGAAGCCGATACGCTTGCACTTCCATTACGTAAATTCCCTAAGAAAATGAATGCAAAGTGCTACAACCGGGGGCGTCTTGCTATCTTAAGAATAGGCCAACCGCTACGAATAGCGCTTGAGCACCACCGTGGACTAGAAGTGATTTTAAATAACACCATTTGGTTATGTGTGGATAGCTTTGCAGATGATCAACCCGTACTCGCTTGGCGAGAATTCAGAACCCAAGATCGAAATCAATTACATCGACCAATCGCATGCGAGCTATGGTTATATCATAGCTGTGCGGGATTGATTATGGGGTCGGCTTTAGAAGATTTGCAGCAAACCCTCGAAAAACTCACACTCCATTAGGCACAATTAGCGATTCAGGCTTACTCTGAATACGGGGAAAGAAAATGCCACTTGTCGATATGCGGGATATGCTAGACCATGCTTACCAAAATAACTACGCAATCGGTGGTTTTGGATTAGTTAGCTTAGATTTTCTACATGCGATCCTGAGTGCTGCTGAATATTGCCGTTCGCCAGTTATTCTTAATCTTTCTGAACCCTTATTCAAGCACTTCGGTACTCAACTCATATTGTCATCCATCGAGCACGCCGCACATCATGCCAAAGTACCGGTTGCCATTCATTTCGATCACGGCCAAAGCTATGAATCGATCGTACAAGCGATTAAATTAGGATGTAACAGCGTCATGCTGGACGCTTCAAAAGACACATTTCCGGCCAATGCCACACAAACGACTCGTGTCACTGAAATGGCACATGGCTGTGGCGTTGCCGTAGAAGGTGCTTTGGGTTTTGTCGGCGGAAGTGAAGGTGAAAATGCGATCTCCCATTTAGGTGAAATTATTTTCACTTCGGCTGAAGAAGCGGAGGCCTATGTCACCAGAACTCACGTTGATTTCTTGGCAGTTTCTATCGGTACCTCTCATGGACGGCAGCCTAGTCGAGCCAAGCTCGATTTCAAGCGACTAAAACGCATCGATGAAACGCTCAAAATTCCCCTGGTTCTGCATGGAGGCAGTGGATTAGTCGAAGAGCAATACCACAAGCTAATCTTGAGTGGAATTGCTAAAATCAACTGCTATACCGAGTTATCGGATTTGGCAGCCCATCAGATTCAAGCCAATCTGAATACGCAATCTTATAATGGATACATTGAAGCAATGACAGGTGTGCATGATCGATTACTTGAGCGAATCAAACAATACATGCAATTCTGGGGATCAGCCGGAAGAGCTGCTGAAGTACTCATTCAATGCCGGCACTGGAATTCAGTAGAACAAATTATCTTATTCAATCCCAACCAACCGCAGAATATTGATTTGCTTTCCGCTCAGGGTAGCGCATTGTTAAACAAAATCCCCAGTGTACGCAATGTGTTCTTAGGTAAAGCCATCACAGAACCAACGCGCTATCAACTGTGTTGGCACATTCAACTTTCCCACGAAGATGCCTTACCCCATTATCTTGCTCATCCATCCTATACTGCGTTTATCAACCAATGCTGCTACACGCTATCTTCTGAAAGAATAAATATCACGTTTACACCCAGTCACTTCGCAAAGAACCATGAACTACAACACATCGACAGGTTGTAGCGCCCTAAAGTACTACTTTGACTTAACATCAGTTGGTCTCTCAAAAATCGATAAGGTAACGTTAGCAGTTTCTTTAACTATCAAAATCTTGCTCGTCATTGCGGCGGCATCACGTAATCCGCCGTCAACATTTCCAGCAGGTGCTGGTTCGGGTCGCGGAAATACACGCCACGGCCGCCATGGTTGTGATTGATCGCCATATCGTTGGCACTGCCGGGGCCGCTGCCGTACGGAATTTTTTCCGCCAGCAATCGCGCGAAAATATCGTCGAATTCTCGCTCCGAAACTTTGAACGCGTAGTGATGTGACTCAAATTGCGTTTCATTGTCAAAATCCAGGCACAACGTATCGTTAACGCGCACTACGATAAAATGCGAAAACACGCCGACGTACTCAAAACCGAACACTCGGCTATAAAATTTTGCCGACTCGACTTTATCGAAACTCGGCACGATAGTGTGATTCAAGGTGATGGACATGGTAGCTCTCCTTTCTGACAGTGAGATGCGGCAGCATTACGTCCCGCAAAACGTTTGATAAACACGCTCGGATGGCGCAGGCGGGGTACGGTAGTCGCAGTACTCCGGCTTATCTTCATAAGGTTGTGCAAGTGCGGCGAGCAGGCGCTGCAAAACAGTATAATCACCCTGTTCCGTTGCCACTGTCAGCGCTTCCTCGACACGGTGGTTACGTGGAATGATGCCCGGATTGTTCGCCTGCATCAATTGCAGTGATTCCGATGTCGGTTGTGGTTGACGCGTCAGCCGTTGCTGCCAGCGGCTATGCCATTCCATAAAACTGCTTTCGTGGAACATCGCATCTTGCGGCAATGTCGGTTCGGTCAACGCGCGGAAGGTGTTGGTGTAATCGGTTTGGTGTTGAGTCATCCAGTCGAGCAGACCGGCAATCAGCTCACTGTCGTTTTCTTCTGCCGTGAATAACCCCAATTTCTTGCGCATGCCGCCGATCCAATGCGTTTGGTAAATTCCCGGAAACGCGCGAATGCTTTCTTCCGCCATCGCCACGGTTTGTTCCTGCGACGGATCGAACAACGGCAATAACGTCTCGGCAAAGCGCGCGAGGTTCCATTGCATCATCATCGGTTGGTGACGATAGCGGTAACGGCCGTTCTGGTCGATCGAGCTGAACACGGTATCCGGATTGTATGCATCCATGAAAGCACACGGACCGTAGTCGATAGTTTCACCGCTGATGCTGGTGTTATCGGTGTTCATCACACCGTGAATGAAACCCACCATCGACCATTGGGCAACCAGCGCCGCTTGCCGCTCGATAACGCGATTTAACAGCGCGAAATAGGGATTTTCGCTGTTCTGCAATTCCGGGTAATGACGCTGAAGGGTGTAATCCGCCAGAATCTGCACCGCTTCCTTGCCACCGTGTCCGGCTGCGTACTCGAACGTCCCGACGCGAATGTGGCTGGCGGCGACGCGCGTCAGTATCGCGCCGGGCAACATTGTTTCCCGCTGGACTTGTTCGCCGGTAGTGACCACCGCCAAGCTCCGCGTCGACGGAATGCCGAGCGCGTGCATTGCCTCGCTGATGATGTATTCGCGCAGCATCGGTGCCAGCGCTGCACGGCCATCACCGCGGCGGGAAAACGGAGTCTGCCCGGAGCCTTTGAGTTGAATGTCGACACGTCTGCCGTCCGGTGTTAGATGCTCACCGAGCAAGATTGCGCGGCCGTCACCCAACATGTTGAAATGACCGAATTGATGTCCGGCGTAGGCTTGTGCGATCGGCTGTGCGCCTTCGGGCAAGGTATTACCGGCAAACAAAGCCGCCCCTTCCTCCGCAGATAACGCCTGCAAATCCAATCCTAAGGATTCCGCCAATGCGTGATTCAATAGCACGGCCTGCGGTGCACGCACCGGCACCGGGCTCAATTGCGCATAAAAATAATCGGGCAGCCGTGCGTAACTGTTATCGAGCTGCCAACCAGCGTTGCTGGGCGCACGATGAATATTGGGCTTCAAAGTCATGTCGTTATTTTTAGGAAAATGTGACAAACGAACTCATTGTAAGGGATTTACTATCGAACATGCGAAAACGGATATGTTCGGGAAATCCGGTGAATCATGATTGTTGCGTGTTGGGCTTTCTTCGGCAATCTAACCTACCGCACTGCACTACTTTTTTTACGGTTTGGATTTTTGAACCGCTTCTTTCCAACGTATTGGTTGAGAGGATGGTGCATACCACTAGATTCTCTTATCAACTCAACCAGAAGAGGAACAATTGGATTCGCAGCTGAAAAGAACTCTCCGGCAATCCTGATGACTTCAACTTCGTTAATGTTTCTTATTAGGCGATGTTGCTTCATCGCATCAGCATCTCTGTGTGCAATGGTGTAGTTGCGGATATCTGCAAGCTTCGATTTAACATCTGCATGTACTGATGCTAGGTTTGACAATGCGTCTTCCAGATCCATTTTAAATTTCTTGGACGGAGAAAAGAAGTCAATGGCAGCCCTGAATTTTGTCCCAGTAACTTTGTGCATATCTACTTCGTAAATCATTAGGGCAACATTCCTGGCCAATAGCTTTCTGAGCCACCAGTCATGAGATGTCAGGAGATCAACCTTAATTGATGCGATGTCTCTGCTCACCGTAAGTAAATATAAACCGACGCGATACACGGCCATATTATGTTGTAGATTCATTTTCTCTGCCTCCCTATAGGCATAGAGTAATGATTCGTATGCCGCTACCAAAGCTTCAGTATTAACTTTTGTATCTCGAATTATTCTACGTCTTGATAGCCATCTGCCTATGGCGTTTCCGTTCCGAATGCCCCAAATGCGCCACCACCTTCGCATTACCTCAGGATCAGATGAAATAAACCGCTTAAAGCCTCCTAGTTTCTCTTCTTCATCCATGACCATATCTGTGGCGTGAGTTGCAGAGGTAAATTCAAGTTCTAAGTGCAAATCCGCGCTGCATCATCAATGGCAGTATATTGAAAGCGCTGGATATTCTTACCTTCTTCAACTTTAAAATCCAGAAACTTCACATCAACTTGTACATGATGTCCCGGCACTTGTTTCTCATAACGAATTGTCGGAATCGATCTTTTGCGCTGACGACCTGGTAGGCAATTTAGGTTGTAGCGCTTTAATACTCTATATACATCGCCAGAAGATATCTTGATATCGTGATAATCTGACATTAACGGCCCTCCACAGTCGCGGGACGCACCAGCTCCCAGTATGAACACAATATCACTCATAATTCAGAATCCTCACTCGCGTTACGCATCGAATAAACTTAAATAGCCCACACTAACTCAAATATAATCGCTATGCTACCTCACTTTAAAAATGAAGCCTCCCCGATTCCTTCCCCCCTTATACTTGCTTAAGGTAAGCTCTGTCATCTGCTAAGACACGAGCGAACAAGGTCGGTAAAATAATCATCGTTAACCGATCTAAACCAAACTGTGAAATTAAGCAAAATTACTGACTGGATCACTTATTGGCAGAAACTGCAAACCATTTTGGCTGACCCCAAAATCGATGAAGCAGCGTTAGACGCCTCATTAAGGCAAGTACGCCAAAAAATACCGCTTCCCGTATTTTGGCTTATTGGTAAAACCCAAGCTGGAAAAACATCGATCATTCATGCCCTCACCGGCAGTGAAACCGCTGAAATCGGCAATGGCCTTCAACCTTGCACGCGCTTCTCGAGTTTTTATGACTTCCCCGCCCAAATGCCCGTGGTGCGGTTTCTGGATACGCGCGGTTTGGGTGAAATCGATTACGATCCAAGCGAAGACATTCACTATTGCGAATCCCAAGCCCACCTTCTCATTGCCGTGATGAAAGTGGCTGATCTTCAGCAGCAGATCGTGTTGAAGGTGCTTCAGACGGTACGAACACGCCACCCCGATTGGCCCATCATCCTGGTACAAACAGGTTTACATGAACTTTACGGGCCACACGACCAACATCTTACCCCATGGCCATTTGACCAGGACCCTTTGCCCAATGAAGTACCTACTGATCTCCAACGTGCTTTGGTTGCACAACGTCAAACTGCGATAGCACTACCCGGTTCTGCACCCATGCTTTGGGTTCCTGTTGATCTAACGCTACCGGAAGATGGCTTCAGTCCAACCCACTATGGATTGGAGCCGCTATGGAAAGCGATTGAGTTAGTGCTGCCACTCGGATTACAGCGCCAACTTGCCGGCGAAAAAGAAATTCAGGATTTTTTTGCTCGAACGGCGCATCAACATATTGTGGGCTATTCGCTAACGGCTGCCGGATTAGGCGCACTGCCAGCAGTCGATCTGGTGATGGTCACGACACTGCAAGCCAAGCTACTTCGTGATTTAGCAAAGCTGTATGGGCAGAACTGGAATAAACAAACGACCATTGAATTTTTTAGCCTACTGGGAACGGCAATCACCTCGAGCTATTTTGTTAGAATGATAGGGCGCACGCTAACCAAGCTGATTCCAGGCATTGGACAAACTGTTGGGGCTGTTTGGGGCGCCAGTGCCAGCGCCGCCACTACCTACGCACTGGGTAAAGCAGCGGTGTATTTCTTTACGCAGCGACAAAACGGCTTAAACATTAACCCTGAATTGCTGCGAAAAGCCTATGCTGAGGCGCTCGAAGCTAGCGCATCCCTTCTTAAACAACGAATCTAGCGCCATGAAAAAACTCGTCAAGCAATTCGACCCCTTTCGGTTATTGGCCCTCATTCTGTGGCTATGCCCTACGTTGGCGTTATTTTTATTCGGTTTGATATGGCTATGGCAAACCGATGGTTTTGTATACTGGCTAATCGCGCTGATTCTGTGTAGTGGCGCAGGTTATCTGCTGCAGCAACAATTGATTCGGCGCGACCGACAGCTATTAAGCGAAGCGGTCACGGAACCGAATCCCGACTGGCCCCCCAGCGCTGAAATTGCCTGGCAGAAAGTCGATCAGCTCGCCAATCAATGCGATCCTCAAGCTTGGTCCATTGAAGATGCTTCATGGATTGTGGAGTTAGGGCGACAAACGTTAGATACTGTCTCCCATTGCTATCACCCAGACGCAGAACAACCCTACCTCGAATTGACCGTTCCGCATACGTTACTGATCATTGAGCAAGCGAGCCGAGATTTGCAGCGCGATATCACAGAAAATATCCCTTTCAGTGATCGATTAACCATTGGCGATTTATTGCGACTTCAACGTTGGAAAGATAAAGCCGAACAGGCAATCAATGTCTATCGCGCCGGTAGAGCATTGGTGAATCCCATGCATGCGCTGTTCGGAGAAATATGGCAACACCTCAGGCAACGTAGCTTCAGCCTAGCCCGTGATGAGCTTTATCGTTGGTTCTTACGCGCTTATATTCGCAAAGTAGGCTACTACGCGATTGATTTATATAGTGGCCGCCGACCGATTATCGATAAAACGGCAACTGTTCCGACCGAATCTCCTCCCACAGAGCCACAACAAGAAAAAACTCGGCATACCAGTGAAGCTCCACACCCTCCTTTGCGTTTTCTTGTACTCGGTAGAAGCAATACCGGCAAATCCAGTCTGATCAACGCATTATTCGGAAAATTAACCACTGCAAGCGATATCCTTCCTGACACCACGCGTCAATTTTCTTCTTTTGCTATAGAACGAGAAGGGATGGAGCAAGCCCTAATTTTCGATGGCCCCGGTTGTGATAGCCAATTGTTTGATGAGCAACAAATGATCATCGCTGCGCTGAATGCTGATTTGATCTTTTGGGTAACCGCAGCAAACCGACCGGATCGCCAAGATGAGCGACGTTTCCTAGATCATCTTCGTGCTGAACAACTCAAACGACTCAATCATCGCACTCCTTCGATTATCGTTGTAGTCAGTCATATCGATTTATTAAGACCCGCAAGCGTTTGGCAACCCCCTTATAATTTAATCGACCCTACTGACACCAAAGCGATGAATATTCGAGCAGCCATGCAATTCATCGCAAC
>SSFW01000025.1 GCA_008015595.1 Nitrosomonas sp.
GAAAGTCCATACCTTATTGGCTCTTTGCACCCCAAAGAAACCCGCAAAGCGCATCACCGTGTTCAACACATCGTCCGGCAGCACGGCGGTGTTATCCAGGGTCGCCTGCGCCGTGGCATCGAGCACCGCGCCGTAGGTCGAGAACACCGAAGTCGAACCTGCGGGGCCGACCGGATAATCGATGGTGGTGGCGAGGAAATTCGCGGTCGCATAGCCGCCCGCGATGATCGCCTGGGCCTGGGCGAGGGTGTCGGTATTGGGATCGACATTGGTCCATAACTGCCCGGTCAGGCCATTGCCCGATGTTGCGGGCAAAGCCAGGGTCGGCGTCGTGAAAGTGTAGTCGGCGGCCAGAGCATTGACACTCAGCAACAGCGCCGAAGCCGTAGTCAAAAGGAATTTTGCTGAACTTTTCATGATGAATTCCACATTCGACAAAAACTGCTAAAGGAAACCCAAAGTCCATACGGCATTTTTTTGCAGCACTTTTATTAAATCCATTGCAGGCATGCAAGCCAGCCGGCTATCGGACTCGCGGCACCAAAAAATTCCGTCCATCGCACAGCTGCAGGCAAACTTCATTGCAAAAGGCCTTTTGCCTGAACACTGTTGTCCGGAACGGCAGCGGGTATTGAGCAAAAACCACGCCGGCCGCGTTTTTATCAAAATAATCAATTCGCTGTTTCAACGCGGCAGTGCAAAAAAGCCTGCCCTTGTAAAATTTTCTGACACATCGACGCCATCGCTCGACCGCCGTTTAAATCTTCCGCCAGCACCTGTTCCATAAACGATCTGTCGGAGAAAGGCATCTGCCAATCAACGCACCTCGTCTTGCCGAATGGTTTTTAATAGCCGGCCCGGATATTGCACACGATGCAATTCCCATCTTTTCGGCAGTGCGCATCAATACAATTGAATCCCGCGTGCTCCAATCCACAAAAAAACAATGCCAAATGCAGGCTTTCGCCGATCTGCATGAGGAACAGGCGGTGCAGCATCGGCGCGGATCGGGGTTGCGCCGCCGTGTGCTGGGCATGGCCGGGGGCGCTCGAAACCTGCCTTGAACACAAAATTGCTGAAACGCCCCAGTCGCATCCTTGCAAGCGGCTTCAACATTGAATGAATCGCACTCAATGAAGCACGCAGAGCGGTCTACATTCAATGTTGCACCGTCAACATTCAATGTAGAGCCCGCAATGTTCTTCAAAGACAGCGCAACATTGAACAAAGAAGGTGCATTGATCGAACCACAGCCCTGATTCATCGACAAATCGATCGCAACATTCAAAGTTGACCGCGCAAGTTAACACTCGGCACCGTCAACATCGCAAAACGCGCCGCCTGTGCGAATGCCCATCGCCGCCGCGTCGTAACAGCACCAAAAAATGCGCCATGCATCTTGAATGGGTGCGATAGTTCAATGTAATATTTTCGCCGTGGCACTCCAACTTCAACCCCCCGTCGTTTCGAGGAGAGAACATGGCGAAAAATAGAAAATCCCGCGTCCCGCCGCTGGTTTTGCAAGCGGACATCGACGCCTTCCTGGCCCTGAAAGTCATCGCCGACTACAAGCCCGCCAATCCCGACTACGCCCTGAGCGCCGTCACCGAGAAGCACGACAAGCTTAACGCCACCCGCGAAGCCGAAATCCACGCCCAAAACGCCCTCGCCGCCGCCCGCGACGCCACCGTCGCCGCCCAATGGGCCTTCCACGACGTCATCCTCGACGTCAAGAACCAAGCCAAAGCCCAATTCGGCCCCGACTCCGACCAGGTCGCCGCCCTGGGCCTGAAGAAAAAGTCCGAACGCAAATCGCCCACCCGCGGCAACAAACCGGCGGCGTAAAGTTGCGGGAAAGGGCAATTGCGAGTGAAAACGCGATTGCCCTCCGACACGAGGCGGCTGGGTGTGGGTCGCCCGGTGTTGGTGGGTGGAGACGAAGACGAGCGCGTCTGGTTGCTCGGCAGCGGTGTTTTTGAAGAGCGGCTGTCGGCCAGAGGCGGTCCATCAAAAAAGCGCAACATAGCCGACGTTGGCTCCGTTTGTATGATTGATAACGAGAGCTGTACGGGGCAATTTCCATGTCGCTAAAAATTCAGTCGCATCCATATTGCTAGCGATAACGCTGACGTTTCTGCATTTGAATACTGTTAGGCTTTTTACTAAACCTACACGAATGAAAATAAGACAACCATGAATTTTCTTGAAGAAATCAGAGACAACTGGAAGCTTGACGCAAAGTCAGAAAATACAGAGCGATATTTTTATCACGTCAAGGAAGTAGAGCGAATTCTTTCCGGAAAAAGATCTTATGTTATCGGCCGCAAGGGAACAGGAAAGACCTCAATAACTCAACACATTGAGGGGATATCTGATCCAAATATATTCTCCGAGCAACTATCGTTCAAGAATTTCCCGTTCAATGAACTTTACAGCCTAAAGAATTCTGGCTACACGCATCCAAATCAATATATAACTTTCTGGAAATACATAATATACAGCCACATTTGCAAAATGATGGCAAGAAATGAAGCAATTGATGAAAAGATTTCTACAGCACTAAAGAAAATATACGCTCCAGACCCTATAAACACGTTGCAGCGCTGGATCAAAAAATGGACTGCGAACGACTTCTCGTTTCAAATATTTGGAACTGGCGGAAAAGTTGGATTCAAGGAAAACAGTAGCAGTGATACATGGATTGAGCGGGTCGATGCACTTGAATCAATTATTGCCGAATATATTGACATTTCAACATATTACATAGTGTTCGATGAGCTCGACGAAGACTACAAAAATATTATCGAAAAAAGTCAATATGAAAACTATACACACCTGCTTACCGGACTATTCAAAGCAGTTCAGGATATCAAGAGTGCGTTTAAGTCGGAAAGATTCAGAATTTTTCCGGTTGTATTTCTGCGAGATGATATATATAGCATTTTAACCGATGCAGATAAAACAAAATGGGATGACTTCAAGATTGAACTTGATTGGGACAAAAACAAAATACGAGATCTGATTGCATTTAGAATATCACGAGCACTCGATGCTAATGGGCCAATTTTGAAATTTCAAGATGCTTGGAACTCGTTGTTTAATCAAGCCGCGATTGGTGTTGGGCATCGTCAGGGAAAAGAAATGTCAGCCTTCGAATTTATGTGTCGAAGCACTCTTCTAAGACCTCGAGATTTTACAAAATACATCCAGGCTTGCGCCGAAGCAACGCGAGATGACGCAAAAATTATCCCCGCTGACACGATCAAGAAGGTTGATAAAACGTTCTCCAACTACCTCAAAAGGGAGTTGATTGATGAAATTCATAGCGTAATCCCAGATATATCTAACATCTTTGATGTTATGTCTCAGATAAGGAAGCAGACTTTCTCTCAAGAGGAATTCAAACGAGCACTTGATCAAAAAAACAAGGAGGGCACAGTCAAGGAATCGGACTCCGCTTTTGTCTTGCGAATTTTATTTTTGTTTAGCGTGATTGGTAATCAGCCTAAGCAAGTCAACCAGACTGTCTTCAGATACATCAACAAAGAGGCATCACCAAATTTCACAGAGAATTTCGTTGTGCACCGGGGGCTTCTAAAATCGTTACAAATTCTGTGAATTTGATCCTTTCACTATATTTGAATCGATTCTGGTGAGAAGCACCACAGAAGTTGTACTTGGGAAAGGCCCTCTGCGGCTTCACCGCGACGGTGGCTTTCCCCGACATCAAACGTTCCTGAGTGGCAGCTTTTCCAAGCTCGCCATTACCGCTTTGGGTCGGTAGCTGACCGTCGTGTTCCTTCTTGCGAACGACGGCGCCGTAGGAATCGGATTGGATGAATGATTCAATGTGCTTTGAAGGTGTCGGACATGAGTAGGGCTGATAGTGCGATGTCGGGTTACGCTGCGCTAACCCGACCTACGGAAGGCCGAGCAAGTTGTCGCGCTGGGCCTGAAGAAACAGTCCGAATGCACATCGCCCACCTGCGGCAACATACGGGCGGCGTAAAGTAACTGGCCGCCGATATACGTTCTCACCGATTGAAATATATATGGGATATAAGCTTGCGCTGTTGGCAATTTTTGTGCCGCTGGTTTTGTATTACGGTGGTCGATATACGCTGGTGTATGCGCATCAAGGGATAATCAAAAAGAAGATCGGCGATGCGGCAGGCTGAGTGGCCGTTCTGATCGGTGTCTATGCTTTGATATTGGCGGCCGGACTTGTTTATATGGTCGGGTATCTGGCGGTTTGGATGTTGTCTTGATCGATTGCTGAACCAATCAAGTTTTCACTGGCTGCCCGATGCCGTCTTGTGCGTCGCCCTTGACGTGGCCGCCTCATGCCGCATTTGCGGCGACCGTTTTGTGGAAGGTCGAGGCTGCCTGCAGTCGTGCGTATCTATTTGCGAGGAATCGGCCTGCCAGTCATCTTGAACGCCCTTATCCTTGCAACTGTCGTTATGCACTTTGAGTCGAATTCATGTCGGTCCGAACCATCTTGTGGTTGTCCCATGTGGGGGTAATGGTCTTTTTTTCCGGCCTTGCGGAAGCCCAATCCTTGCCCGCGCCCTCCAGAACTGTTTTCAGGTGCGAGGAGGGAGGCAAAGTTGTTTACTCCGACTCGCCCTGCCTGGGCGCGAAGGCGATCAATGTGGCGCCGACCCGCGGAGTCAGCAAGTTGTCGGGGCGGGAGCGTGTCGGAAACGATGTGCAGCGGGAGGTATTTCAAGAGCAAATGGCAGAGGCCATACGCCCGCTGAGTGGAATGAACCCCAAACAGTACGAGGTATTCGGTCGTCGTCTAAAGCTCGCGCCGGAAGTCCAACGGGAATGCAAGCATCTGGATGGACAGATTCCTTCGCTTGAGCGGGCGGAAGCGCAGACCAGCGGACCGGAGTTTGTCACGATTCAGCGGCGTCTCTTCGGTCTGCGTAGCCGCTTCCGCGAGTTGGGATGTTGACGATGGCGGCCTCAAATATTTGGGGCAGCGCTGCGGTAGCCGTGAAGCGGAATGCGAGCGTTGAGTCCTGAAGCGGTCAAGGATGAGGCGCCAATCCTTTGGTGAATGCATTCAATGCCCCTATTGGGCTCCTGCATGGATTCCCCCGATATTGTCCGGGTCGGAAAAAACACACGCGTGAGACGGATCGATCACGATCAAACGATTTCTCTTTCCGTCGAGAGCCGCGTTGCTCGCGGAGCGCATCACACCATTCGGCGCCGGCCTCATGCGGTTGCGATATTACTGAGCTATAGCCATTCAGGCGGTGCGCCGAGCGTCTGAGAGAGGTCTGAGCGGCTTTGTCGCGTCGAGTATGGTGGTGTCGGATTTCTTTACACCTCGATTTGACAACATTCTATTTTGCTTCCATAAGTGCATGATCCGTGTGGATTTTTGCGCTGAAGAAAATTTCAGGTGGTTGATCCGTAACGATTGTTTTTATTTTTTTGTCTTTCAAAATCGGCGGCCGTCATTCCGGCGCGATATGTGCTTAGCAATCCAGGTTGGAAAAGTGACCGATGCCTGTTCAGGTTGAAAGGTCGCTCCGGGTTTTGCCCGCGGCATACTCCGTCGCCATAATTGTGAGCATTTTCTCCCGAAGCCCTGTGCTGGAGGAGAGTAGGCTGGCAACCAAACTTTGAAATAACGGAATGATGAAATGCTCAAATATCTGCGAATGAAGACGGGCCTTGCGCTTGCAGTTTCTTGCCTCACCTTTGCCCCGGTCGTGGCATCGGCAATGCCCATTTCAAAAACGGTCAATGTCTCCGTGTACCAGCTGTGCAATTCGTTGAACGAATGTGCCAGCATGGGACCGGCGGGGGACGTTTACTACGCCGCTTCCACCAACAAGATTTGGGCGCAGGCCGGAATCAGCGTCACGTTCAGTTTTATCAGCCAGATCGCCAGTGATGCGTTCTATGACATCAGCGACACGGTTGGCGATACCTTTGACGATCTCTACAACTCCGTCTTTCCGGGCTTGGCGGGCCTCAACCATTCAACTGTCGATATGTTCCTGGTCAATAGCTACGACGGCGCATATGGTGTTGGCTATAGCGGCGCTGGCGGCTTGATCATGTCGATGGCAGATATCCTCGGCTTTGACTGCGGCGGTGCGCCTGGTTGCACGGGCCGTATCGATACCCTCGCGCATGAGCTGGGTCACAATTTCGGCTTGGTTCCTGAAGATTTTGTCGACTACGCCGGTGCCAGCGATCCTGGCCATTCGCTTGACCCGAATAATTTGATGGCCAGCGGCGCGATTCGCAACGTGCCCACGACGCCTGACGATGTCAATCCTGACGGCTTGGGTCTGGACCGGTTGCCGCAGACCCACATTGATTTTGCGCGCATGAGCTCGCTGCTTCGGGATGTCAACACCGTGCCGGAGCCTGGCAGCCTGGAACTGCTCGGTCTGACATTGGTCGGTGTCGCTGCCGTGCGTCGCCGTCGCACCCGCTGATTGGCGCGTGTGCCACCTCTGCACCTGAGCCTGCAACGCCGACGACTTCTTCTCTCGGGCGCATTGCTCATTGCAGGGGTGCCCTTTTCAGCATGGGCCGATACGGTTAATCGTGTGAGGGCCGACCGAATCTCGCTGCCGCCGGATAGACGGGAATTCCGGTCGCCCTCAGGCCACTATGTCCTCACCTTGAGCAGCGCCGACCATTGGCAAACACGCTTGGCACTGGCTGAGTTGCAGCTGCGTGCGGGAAGCGAATTGCAGCCGTTGTGGCGTAGCGTGCTGCCGCAGGAGCGCGGCCCCCGTCATGTTCTGGTCTTGGACAGTGGCGCGGTGGTTCTGATGGACGAGTGGATCAACGTTCCGTCACGGCATGCGCTGATGCTGCTGGCCCCGGACGGCAGCGAACTGGCTCACTACGGGCTGGATGATTTGATACTGCGGCTTGGCGTTTCACGCCGCATGGTCGCAGACCACGGCAAGCTTGGCCTGTGGATGAGTTCAGCGCCGGAATTGTCAGCAGATGGCAGCGCAGTCGTCTTTCACAGCGCACGCCGCAGGCTGATCCTGCGCTTGGCCGATGGCTTATTGACCGCCATCGATTGACGCTTGTGATGAGTCAAAATAGTCCAAGTAGGCTGGGTTGGCGCGGCGTGAGCCGATAGCTGAGCCTGTTCAGTGCCAATCCCATCGGCGCATGTTGGATTGCCTTTTCGGTCCGATGCAGGGATATCGATAGCCGCTTGAAGACGCGGCCCTGATCCGTCACCGGGACGGCGAAGAAAATGTCACCGGGAGCGGTGTGTCGCGATTGGATTGGAAAAATTGGGTCAGGCTGCGCTGACCCGATCTACGGGTTGTCATGCGATTCGTTCGCTGGGCGGTGGATTGTTCTTCTCCGGTGCTCCATCAATCTTCCGCATCAAAAATCGATATGGCGGCTCGGCTGACAAAGCATGGGGTGTGAATGGCGGGACGCATTGCCCTCCCGCCCTTCACGCTTCGCCGCCTTGCTTTACCTCCGCCCAAATTCATTTCTCCCCTTTGCCGTGCATCACCATGATGGTCTGTTGCATC
>SSFW01000051.1 GCA_008015595.1 Nitrosomonas sp.
GTGATTATACAATACACACTAACCTTGATACGACCCCTAAAAAGGAATTGGTTGGATTTGTTTTCTAATGATCAGTTTTTGTTATAGATCTGATATCCCAAAGTTCTGTTGACTATCTTGAGTTATTTCTATAAATCCTTACTTAAGGCCAATAATAAAATAATTAATATAGCGAATAGACTCAATTCGATATCCATTATGAATTCATTTACCGTTTTTTTCTTGAAATTTGAATAGAAAAGACAAGGCAAGGATGTTCATGGGGGCCTGTCAATTTAGCTGAGAACAATGAAATTACTTAATCGAAGGGGGAAATGATGAATTTGAATCTTACAGGCAATCACGTAGAAGTTACGCCGGCTATGCGTGAGTACGTTGTTTCGAAGATAAGTAAAATTACGCGACATTTTGATCATGTAATCGATGTAAGCGTTATTTTGTCAGTAGAAAAACATAAACAGAAAGCGGAAGCCAATGTCCATGTCCGGGGTAAAGATATTTTCGTTGAAGCGGATGGCGCTGATATGTATGCCTCAATAGATAGCCTGGTTGATAAGTTAGATCGACAAATCCTTAAATATAAGGAAAAAAATATGGAGCGTCGTAATCACGACACGATCAAGAAAAAAGAAATTGATCAAGAACCAGAAGCGTAATTACCAATCAATTTTTTTAATGATTTCATCGATCAGATTGATCTTACACTAATCAGTAAGTAGTAGTTGTTTAAAGTAACTGTTTATTTTTCTTATGAATCTTGTTTCTCAGTTTTTACCTGAATCGAATGTAATTATTGATCTCGACGTTGCTAGCAAGAAACGTGTATTTGAGCAAGCAGGGTTATTATTTGAGAATACTTCGCATGTGGCTCGGAGTCAGGTGTTTGATAGCTTATTTGCCCGAGAGAAGCTTGGATCAACGGGCCTGGGTCAGGGCGTTGCTATTCCACATGGTAGAATTAAAGGGTTGCGGGAAGCAACGGTTGCATTGGTGAGAATGAAAGAAGCGATTCCGTTTGATGCGCCCGATGGATTGCCGGTAAATATCGCTTGTATACTACTTGTACCTGAAAAAGCGACAGATAAGCATTTACAAATTTTAAGTGAATTGGCGCAAATGTTTAGTGATAAAAGCTTTCGTGAAAAATTACTTATGAGTAAAAACACTAAGGAAATTCATCAGCTGATTACTGATTGGATACCTGATAATGTCCCAAATTAGTATCACGCAATTATTTGAAGATAATAAAGAAAAACTTGGCTTGGTTTGGAATTTGGGACTGGAGTATGGCGGCAACCATTTGAGTAATGATGATACCTCATGTTCTAGTCAAGGGTTAATCGGCCATCTCAATTTTATTCACCCTAATTGGATTCAGATACTCAGTAACCTTACCATTGATTATCTGAATCAGCTCGATAAAGCTTCTTTTCAACAAAAACTTGATAAACTAGCGCAGAGTAGTTTGGCTTGTTTGGTTGTAGCTGATGGGGCGACCGTACCTGAATTACTACAATCATTTGCCATCAAAACGAAGATTCCTTTATTCTGTTCATCTTCATCCAGTTTGGATGTTATTTGGGTACTACGGTCTTACTTAGCAAAAGTCCTAGCGCCAAGCACAAGTAAGCATGGTGTATTGCTCGACGTGCTGGGAATGGGTGTGCTTATTACCGGTGATAGCGGGGTTGGGAAAAGTGAACTTGCTTTAGAGTTGATAAGTCGTGGCCATGGTTTGGTTGCGGATGATGTTGTGGAAATCCATCGTATCGGTCCAGAAACATTGGAAGGGTGTTGCCCCCCTTTGCTTCGTGATTATCTTGAAGTTAGGGGACTCGGCATGCTAAATATTCGTACCATCTTTGGTGAGACAGCCGTTCGTCGGCGGAAGAATATGAAGCTAATTGTTCATTTAGAAAAAACGAGTGCTGCTGATATCGGTTCTTTTGAACGTTTACCCTTGAGTAACCTTGATGAAGAAATTTTGAGTGTGAAAATTCGGAAAGTAACCATTCCCGTTGCCGCTGGCCGTAATTTAGCAGTATTGGTAGAAGCTGCGGTCCGTAACTATATTCTACAGCTCAGAGGGATTGACAATACGCAGGAATTTATTAAGCGCCATGAGCAGGAGATGGCAGGGGATCTGTGATAGATAAGGCACCACCACGCACAATTACACTTGCTTTCACAGGAGCATCGGGAATGCCTTACGGTATCCGATTGCTGGAGCAATTGTTAGCGCAGCATATACGGGTTTATTTATTGTATTCACAAGTAGCCCAAATTGTTGCGCAATAGGAATTGCAGCTGGCGCTACCTTCTCGTTCTCAAGATGCAGAGCATTTTTTCATTGACTACTTTAACGTATCCAAAGATCTGCTCAAGGTATTTGGCCGTGAAGAGTGGTTTTCGCCCGTTGCATCAGGTTCGAATCCAGCAGAAGCGATGGTTGTTTGTCCTTGTACGATGGGCACGCTTTCTGCTATCGCTTCGGGATTGAATCAAAAGTTAATTGAGCGCGCGGCAGACGTTATGATTAAAGAAAACCGCAAACTAATTTTGGTACCCCGTGAAATGCCATTTTCAGCGATTCATTTGGAGAATATGCTTAGACTTGCGCGGTGTGGTGTCATCATTTTGCCTGCCAATCCTGGTTTTTACCATCACCCCAAAAATATCCAGGACATCGTTGATTTTGTAGTCGCTAGAATACTCGATCATCTTGGTGTTGAGCATTCCCTGATCCCGCGCTGGGGAGAATAAAAGTAATTGATTTTTTCTTATATGCCCCTATATACAAATATAGCTTAAGGTCAATGAATTGTGCTTGTTGCTCTTAGTCTGTTTAAAATAGAGCAAGGTTTTATGTAAGAAAAGATGGAATGTCAATTATTAAGATAGGAGAGCTAAGATGAGTCACTCGAAGATTCCGGATGGATACCGCGCCATTACTCGCCATGATGGCATATTTAAAGAAGAGATACACGATACCTATCAATTAAAAAGCAAATTAGCTGAGCCAACGGTTTGTTCGCAGTGTCAGGCGGTGTACCATCAAGGTCGGTGGCAGTGGTTAGCAGCTCCGGCTAATGCACATCAAGGAATTTGCCCGGCATGTCATCGTATTCGGGATGATTACCCTGCTGGTTATTTGACTTTGCAGGGAGTGTTTTATTTAGCGCATCGAGAAGAAATTATGCATTTAGTGAGAAATCACGAGAAACATCAGTGTACAGAACATCCACTTAAACGCATCATGAAAATTGAGGAGAGTGTTGACTCAACCCTTGTAACGACAACCGATATTCATCTTGTGCGAGGAATGGGAGAAGCGATTCATCATGCTTATCAGGGGGATCTGGAATTTCACTATAACCCAGAAGAGAATAGGTTGAGAGTATATTGGAAACGTTAATTTCCAAGTTTTAGCAAAAATTCTCTGTTTAATATGCGCTGCAGCACAAAAAAAGTAAGTAAGAAATCAGTTATTTTGATCGCTATTTTGTTTTCATAGCATTTACTGTATTTAATGTCGCTACGGAAGAACTGATCAGGGAATCGCTCAATGAAGCAATTGTTGCTTGATCTTTCCCTAGAAAATATTCCAACGTTAGAAAATTTTATTCCAGGACGTAATGTTGAGTTGCTTCATGCCTTGAATGAGTTTCTAGCCACATCGAGTTCTGGTAATTTTATCTATTGCTGGGGTGGGAGCGGATCTGGTAAAAGTCATTTGCTCAAATCAGTTTGTGATGCTTGTATAAGATTAAAACGCTATCAAGTGGCTTATTTCGCATGTGATCAATATACTGAATTTGAACTCAGTGACGATTTACCGGGTTGTATTATCGTTGATGATGTTGATCGGTTAGGCCCAGAAGCGCAAATAAAACTGTTTAATTTGTATAATCAGGCACGTGATGATTGCCTGGCGCTGTTTTTGGTGAGTGGTAAAACAGTTCCAACCCAACTTCAGCTCCGGCAAGATGTAATAACCCGCTTGAGCTGGGGATTGGTTTACCAGATTCATGAGCTAACAGATGATGAGAAAGGTAAGGCGATGAAGAATCATGCGGTTAATAATGGATTCGAATTGCCTGCAGAGGTTTGTGATTATTTGTTGCACTACGAGAAACGAGATATGCCGTATCTGATCAAAATGATCGATGCCCTGGGTCGATATTCACTGATGCTGCAGCGTCCGATTACACTTCCGCTATTACGACAATTTTTAAATGAGGTGTTATGAAACTAGCTTTGTTTGATCTTGATAATACATTACTAGCTGGCGATAGCGATTTCCAGTGGGCCCAGTTTTTAATCGAACAGAAAGTATTGGATCGTGAAGTTTATGAAGCGCGCAATATTGAATTCTATGAGCAATACAAGGCGGGTACTCTCGATATTCACGAATTTTTAGATTTTCAACTTAAACCCCTTGCACGACATCCGAGAGAACAGTTGAACACTTGGCGCGAGGAATTTATCCAAAAAAAAATTAGGCCGATCATTGCGCCGGGTGCGCTTGAGTTGATCGCAAAACATAAGCTTGAAAGGAATCTTTGTATCATCATTACAGCAACGAATAGCTTTGTGACCTCGCCCATAGCAAGAATACTGGGTGTAGATCATTTAATTGCAACAGAACCAGAGCAAAAAGAGGGTCAATTTACAGGCCGGGTTTCTGGTATGCCTTGTTTTAGGGAAGGAAAGATTACGAGGTTAGAGCAATGGCTTGATGCACACAATCTTACTTGGTTATCCTTTCTTGAAAGTTGGTTTTATAGTGATTCTTTGAATGATTTACCACTCTTAAGGAAAGTAACACATCCAGTTGCGGTTGATCCCGATGCAACACTTGAGAATCACGCACGACAAAATGATTGGCCAATCATCAGTCTTCGATAATTAGTTTCATAGAACTGCAAATTAGATGCGTCACTTATTATTGCTATGTTGACAAGCGTCAATAGCGATTTTTGGACATTTACTATTACTAAAAAAACACCACGGACCTAACCGTGGTGCATTCCAGTGTTTATACAAAAGATGCTTTGTGATCTTTTGTAAGTGCTCAGCTTTCAATTTGATCCATTATTTTCTAGGAACTATTATTATTTTCATCTTATTTCGCATAAATTTGCGTTGTTGGATTCATTTATTCCTAAGCACGTATATTCATAAGCAAACCTCATGCCATAACGCTGAAAGCTATTATTTCTGTTAGGATCAAGTCATTGTCAGTGCATAAGAAAAATCGTATGTAAGAAATATCGACAATATATAAATCGATAAGATAAGCAAGGAAGAAAGCATAAAATATTAATTTTGTTTGAATTTAGAATGGTTTTGCTGAGTAATTGTTAGCGCATACGATCCGTAAGTTAATGTTCATGTGTAAAAAAAATCGACAACTAATTTTCGATTAAGCTATAGTTAAGAAAGTAAGAAAAAAAGAAAGTATGCGGAATAGTTTAATATTTATAGTAAAGGAAAATAAGAAAAGCCATGTTTAGCATGATGGTTGATATTAAAAGTAAAAGTTTTGTAGTAATTATTCTGGTTTTATTAATCAGCGGTTCGTTTTCTGAAGTGAATGCAACTCATATCTCTAAGCCGATTTTATCGGAAGCTAGAACAGAATATTCCCAAGGAGAAAAAATTGTAGTAAATGGGTGGGTTAATTATCAGGATCAGTCTACATCCGATGTTTTGTTAAATGCTAAGTTGCTTCGCGCAGATGGAACAGAAGTGACCGAAGTGTTTAATATTAGCGACAAGCAGGGTAAATTTAGCTTTGAGTTTGAAACCAATCGTTTACTTCCCGGTAGCTATCAGATAATCGTTACCTCCCAATGTCTAGAGGTGCATCGGCCTGTTTGTACTTATCAGAGCTCAACGCTTGCAATTGATGTGAAAGAATAAGCTTCAACGATCTTGCCAAAGCTCCATCCAGTATTGCCAATACACGATGAGATTTTTTTTGATTAGAATCTAAATCTTTTTTTCAGAAAATTTATCGTTACGTTTTCGTGTATGAGTCTAAATGTTGCAGAGACTGTTATTTTACCGTGTGAGACTAAATCACGAGAGTTTGATGCAAAACTACTATTGGCCTGTTTTATTGCTGAGAAGGGGATAAAGGCTATTGTGGGTGCAAAGAAAGTTATAGATGGGTTGGCGCTATCGTTACCCAGAGGTATTTATATCGGAAAAAGCTTGACTGCCAAAAGCGCTACAGTTTTGCGTATGTTGAGGCAATTAGGCTATACCGTTGTCGCGTGGGACGAGGAAGGTCTAGTATGGGCTACGCCAGAGTTATACCGATTGACAAAGCTGGATTCTGGGACCCTGAAAGAACTTGTCGGTTTGTTTGCATGGGGTGAAGCAAATGCATCGGCTATACGTGAGTATCCTGGGTTTTCTAATATTCCGATATATCTGACAGGAAATCCACGGACTGATCTACTGCGTCCTGAATTGAGAGGGTTATTTACTCAAGAAGTAGAGCAATTAAGCCGGCGCTATGGTCGATTTATACTTATTAATACTAATTTCTCACGTGTGAATCATTATTATGCAAACGAGAGCCATTTACTTAATCAGTTAAGAAGAGATGAAAATACAAATCTCGTTCGAAATGATTTGAAAATAGGGCTTGCAAGGCATAAAAAGCAACTCTTTGATCATTTTATCGAAGTGCTTCCACAGTTGGCAGATCACTTTCCTGAAATAAACATTATCGTGCGACCTCATCCATCTGAGAATCATCAGGCTTGGCATGAAGCAGCAAATCATAAACAGAATGTGAAAATTATCTATGAAGGCAATGTTGTTCCTTGGATAATCGCTGCAGAAACGATTATCCATAATAGTTGTACGACAGCGGTGGAGTCTTTTTTACTTGATAAAATAGCACTTGCTTATTGCCCCATAAAATCAGAGGCATTTGATCATGAGCTACCGAACGGACTGAGTGTGCAATGTAACAATTTTCAGCAATTAGTAGAAAAAGTAGCAAATTCGCTTCAAGGAAATTCCCCGATGAATTCCATTAACCGAATGCAATATCATGAATTAGCAAAGCAGCATCTAGCTTCTTTTGAGCGTACATTTGCAAGTGAACGGATCGCCCAAATTCTCGAAGAATTATGCAAAAAACCGTGCCATAAAGTTCCTTTGTTTTCAAGAATGGCTGGAGTTGGCACTGCCTATTGGCGTTCGTCTATCAAGAAGCGAATTGAAGCAGTTATACCGAATCATCGTAACAATACGACTTATTTGAGGCATCTATTTCCAATGACCTCTTTGCAAGAAGTTGAGAATAGAGTCAATCAAGTGAGTTCATTATTAGGACGGTTTCAGCACCTGCATGTAAATAATATTGCTGAGAATGTATTTCAGATTGAAGCTAGGCATTAAGAATACACGGTAATTAGAGTGCTCTAAAATATGGAAGTTAAAGTGAAAATATTAGGTGCAGGTTCGATTGGTAATCACCTTGCCTATGCTTGCCGCCAGTTAGGTTGGAACGTTACGATCTGTGATATTGATCCTGCAGCGCTTAGGCGTACACGCGATAAAATTTTTCCTGGTCGATATGGAAAATGGGATGAAACAATTCGTCTAGTGCAGCCTGCTGAGGTAGCGGACGAAGCTTTTGAAGTGATTATTATCGGAACTCCTCCCGATAGCCACATTGATCTTGCGCTGGAGTGTCTTGCAAAAACACCGCCACGAGTATTGTTGATTGAAAAACCCTTATGTACGCCCCTTCTACAAAGCTGTGAACAATTAATTCCTATAGCTAAACGGGTTGGAACCCGTGTCTTGATTGGTTATAACCATACCTTAACTAGCAATACGCTACTCGCAGAGGAATGGCTTCAAGAGGGGAAACTTGGAAAAATTTTGACGATTGATGTGCAGATTCGTGAGCATTGGCAGGGTATCTTTAAAGCGCATCCCTGGATTTCTGGACCCGAGGAAACCTATCTCGGTTATACCCAACGGGGAGGAGGTGCACTAGCAGAACATTCTCATGGTTTGGCCATTTGGCAGCATTTCGCTCGATTGAGTGGGAATGGTCGCATTGTTGAAGTGTCCGCAATGCTTGATATGGTGCGTGAAGCGGGAGCCTATTATGATCGTTTGGCTCAGTTAAGTTTGCGGACTGAGACCGGATTGACGGGATTGTTAGTGCAAGACGTGATCACAGAGCCAGCAAAAAAATATTTAAGGATTCTGGGTTCAGGAGGATATTTAGATTGGTTTATTAATATAAAGCCAGGCGCTGATGCTGTTAAATTGTGGTCACAGGATGACGTAGAGCGCGCCCAGTATTTTGAGAAAACGCGACCCGATGATTTTTTACCAGAAATCAACCATATTGAACGTATCTTATCGAATCCAGCGCTTTCATCTCCAATCTCTCTGGAGTACGGTTTAGAGACGATGCTTGTTATTGCAGCGGCTATCAAATCCCATCAAGAAAGGCGTGTGATCAAGATTGATTATACGCGCCCCTATGGACTCGAATCGTTAACATGAGTTGAACTTGGGACTCTATTGTGCTAGCTCATCAAAAAATTCTAGTTGTTGTTCCTGCTCGTGGCGGAAGTAAAGGGGTGCCACTAAAGAATTTGCGCAAAATAGGCGGCATTTCTTTGGTCGAACGAGTTGGTTTATTGATTCAGAAGTTAGACTGGGTTGACCGTGCCGTGGTTTCAACCGATCATCCTGAAATTGCAAAGGTCGCAGAGGCGGTTGGGCTGGCTGTGCCATTTTGGCGTTCAGCAGAACTAGCGGGAGACCAAGTGGGAGATATCCCTGTGCTCCAGCATGCGCTCCGTGCTACCGAGGCAGTGGACGAGACTCAGTATGATATTATCGTCATGTTGCAACCCACATCACCGCTAAGGCGAGTGGAGCATGTTGTTGCAACGGTGGAGAAGCTGATTGCAGGGAATTTTGATGCAGTTTGGACTATAAGTCCGACTGATTTAAAATATCATCCGCTAAAACAGTTAAGCTTAGATGATAGAGGAGCATTAAATCTATGGGATAAGGAAGGTGCTCATATCGTTGCACGACAGCAGCTTCATCAAACCTACTACCGCAATGGCGCAGTCTACGGGCTTACACGCGACTGTTTGCTCAATCAAGCTTCACTATTAGGAACCCATAGTTCTGCAGTGGTTATCCCTGAATTCATGCTAAGTATTGATACGGAAGAAGATTTTGCAATTGTGGAAAAACACCTTGCGATGAGGGAAAACCAGCATGATCTTAATCTTAATAATGCAGCTATTAAGGAAACACATTCTCCTGGTTCCAAAGTGTTTGTAATTGACATTGATGGCGTTATTGCCTCACTCATTGCGAATAATGACTATGCACTTTGTCAACCAATCAACAAAAATATTGAAATGATTAATGCTTTATATCGGGCGGGACATCGAATTGTATTATTTACAGCGCGAGGCTCAATGACCGGTATTGACTGGTCTGAAATAACCCGACAACAGTTAACAGATTGGCAAGTGCTTCATCATGATTTGAAATTTGGTAAGCCGGCTGCTGATTTTTATATCGATGATCGGATGATTTTATTGGATGAAACGAGCCGCTTTATCTAAGTCAGTAGCGTAACTAAAAAATAATAAATGTGATTTGATATCGAATATGGGTGAACTATTTGATCGGCTGTATATTTTTGAAATGGCTAATAACCATGAGGGTTCTGTAGCGCATGGATTAAAAATTATCGATGTCGTTGCTAATTTAGCCAAGAAGCACCAAATTAAAGCGGCAGTTAAATTACAATTACGCGAATTAGAAACCTTCATTCATCCTGATTACAAGCAGCGAGAGGACATCAAGCATATTAAACGTTTTGAGAGTGCGCGACTAAATTTTCAGGATTTCGAGGAACTCGTAGAGGCTATCCACCATCATCATCTTATTTCAGTTGCAACTCCCTTCGATGAGTCATCTGTAGCTAATTGTCAAAAATTAGGAATCCAAATCTTAAAATTGGCAAGTTGTTCAGCTACCGATTGGCCTCTGATGACAGCAATGGCAGAAGTAAAAAAGCCAATTATTGCTTCGACCGGGGGGCTCGGTATCTCTGATATTGATCATTTAGTCAGTTTTTTTTATAAACGAGTGCCAGCGTTTGCATTGATGCATTGTGTTTCAATTTACCCGACACCGAATGATCGTATTCACATGAATTTTTTAGGAAAAATGATTCGTCGTTATCCTTACGTGAAAGTAGGTTATTCAGGACATGAGTCACCCGAAAATAGAATGGGGGTAATGGCAGCGGTGGCAAAGGGCGCTCAATTACTTGAGCGCCATATTGGCGTGCCAGCAGCAGATATTAAATTGAATCGCTATTCTTTAGACCCCGATCAGGCTGATCATTGGGTATCGGCTGCAGAAGAGATGAGAGAAATCTGTGGAGGTGATGATCATAAGTTTATCGGTGAAGACGAAATAGTTTCGTTGCGCGAGCTTCAGCGAGGGGTCTATGTAAAGCAACAGGTAAAACAAGGTACACCGATTCTTGATGATGACGTTTTTTTTGCGATGCCATGTGCTGAGGGTCAGTTGACTAGCGGGGAATTTGGGCAGCTTCGCGCAAAATTTATTGCCACACAGGACTATGTCCCAGGAGCGGCTCTCTATGAGAAAACCGAACAAGACTCCATTCGAATGGTAAGGGAGATTGTACATGATACAAAAGGTTTGCTTTATGAAGCCGGGATTGAATTAGGGAAGGATTATCAAATTGAAATTTCCCATCATTATGGTTTGTCAAAATTTCGAGAAATGGGATGTGTTTTGATCAATCTGATAAATCGAGAATACTGTTATAAGCTACTTATCATGTTGCCGGGTCAGAAACATCCTCCGCACTTGCATCAACAGAAAGAAGAAACTTTTTATTTATTATGGGGCGATATAACCGTCAATCTTCGAGATTCGGGTGAGGTTAGCATGAAGCCTGGCGATAGGCTGTTGATACATAGAGGAATATTGCATGATTTCATGACGAAATCCGGGGCGATTGTGGCTGAGATTTCGACGCATAGCATTGTTGGAGATTCCTACTATGAAAACAAAGAAATAGCACGACTTGATTCGATTCAGCGAAAAACATTTGTTGAGAGTTGGTAGTAGATTATTGGTTTCATTGTTTATTTACTGCTTTTCAGATTCTTAATAAATAGTTTGTGAACTGTATCAAATAAATAAAATTTCCGAATCGAGCTGTTGCTATTAAACAACATTTACATAATATCGTCTTGACAGGAAAATCACCCTTATATAAGCTCCAACGTCAACGAATATGAGACACTTGTGTTTATTTAGCAACGAAATAACAGTATATTTAAACCATATCCAGGTTGGGTTAGCGTCAGTATCTGTCGTGCTTATAAACATAAGATGACCAGCACTATTACTTCTAGGGGAAGATCTTGAGTTCGACAATAATCAAGCTGGGTGATCCAACAATGCAAGAATCTGATTTTCATCCTTCAGACGAAGTATCTGTAAAAATGATACCTACGCCAACGCTTAATGAATTAAGTCAAAGATTGGCCGATTTTGAGACATTAACAGATGCTTTAGAGTATGCCGCGAAGGGTGTTACGGGCTATAATTTTTATGATGCGAAGGGAGGGCTGCGCTCAGTACTTCCTTATCGTACACTTAAAGTGAATGCGCAATCTAAGGCAAGGAGATTGCTGTCACTGGGTTTTTCACATGGTAGTCGGGTTGCGCTTATTGCTGATACATCGCCCGAGTTTATCGAGTTGTTTTTTGCTTGCCGCTATGCGGGTTTAGTTCCGTTTGCAATGCCTATCCCTGTTAATCTGGGTAGTCATTCGATCTATGTTCGCCAATTACAGGGAATGCTTGAGAGTAGTGGTGCAAGTGCTGCAATTGCGAATCTTGATTATCTAAGCTTTCTTAAAGAAGCAAGTGATGGATTAAGCAATGATCATCTAAAATGGGTTGGAACATCAGCTCAGTTGGACTTGCTTCCTAAGTCAGATAAGGCACTTAAATCTAATACACCGAGCGAAACAGCATATTTGCAATTTACTTCTGGTAGTACCCGTATGCCACGGGGTGTTGTAATTACGGAAGAAGCTTTGATGTGTAATCTACGTGGTATCGTTCGTAATGGTTTAGATGTTAATCCAGGCGATCGTTGCGCTTCATGGTTACCGTTTTATCATGACATGGGTTTAGTTGGACTTGTGTTGTCTCCTATGGCCGCTCAACTTACGGTCGATTATTTAGCTACACGAGATTTTGCAATTAGACCTTTACAGTGGTTAAAGTTGATAAGTCGTAATCGTTGCACAATTGCATTTAGCCAACCTTTTGGTCTTAAACTTTGTGCTCTTCGTGTTCGAGATTCTGATTTGGAAGAATTAGATCTCAGTTGCTGGCGTGCTGCGGGCATTGGGGCAGAAATGATTCGTCCAGAAATTTTGAGGAATTTCGCAGATAAATTTGCTTCAGCTGGATTTAGTGATCGTGCTTTTTTACCTTGCTATGGTTTGGCTGAATCAACACTTGCCGTATCGTTTACCAAGATTAATCGTGGTATTGAGAGCTTGAAGGTCGATACCAAAACGCTCGTGGAAAAAAGAATGGCGGTGCGAGTGCAAGCTGAAGGTAGGAAGTTTAATGAATTCGTTAATTGCGGTCGGCCTCTGCCAGAGCATACAGTAAAGATTGTAGATGAGAATGGTCAAGAGTTACCACAAATGATGGTTGGTAGTGTACTTGTCAAAGGCGGTAGCATTATGACAGGATACTTCAATAATCAAGAAGAAACCGATAAAGCTTTAAAATCAGGTGGTTGGCTTGATACTGGTGATATTGGTTTTTTATTTGATGGCGATCTCTATATAACAGGACGCAAAACGGATGTTATTATCGTTAACGGTAGAAATATACGTGCTCAAGATATTGAAGAATTAGCTGAACAGCAATCAGAAGTTAGATCGCGCGAAGCATCGGCATTTGGTATCAGTGATTCAAATGGCGCAACAACTGTTGTATTAGTCGTTGAATGTCGTCTCACTTCGATGGAAGAGCGACAATTACTGATAAATCGTTTACAACAGTTAGTGTATATGGCATTTGGGGTTAATTGCTTAGTTGAGCTGGTTCCTCCTCATACACTGCCTAGGACTTCATCAGGTAAATTATCTCGATTTGCAGCACGTCAGGGATTCTTGCAGCGTGCGAATATGATCGATCAATTACCAACAGCTTCATTATCTGGAGATAGATAATTCTAAATGCATCAAGTAGTGGCGGTTACAGGTGCCACAGGGTTTATTGGGCAGAATCTACTTGATGCATTAATCCATGATGGGTGGTTAGTAAACGCACTCACTAGAAAGCAACCGTCTAAAAATCATCATAAAAATATCAAATGGGTTTTGGGTGATCTTGATGATCACACTGCGCTTCTAGAGCTTGTTACGAGAGCTTCTGTAATTATTCATTGTGCTGGTTTGGTTAGGGGAAACTCGCCAGAGGTTTTCTTCCACGCTAATGCGATAGGTACTGAGAATTTACTGAAAGCTGTAGCATCAGTAAAGCTTAACCCTCGTTTTCTCCTGATTTCATCGCTTGCTGCAAGAGAACCGACATTGTCATGGTATGCAGAGAGTAAATCTAAAGCAGAACAAATTACGCTTCATTATTTGCACGATGTCGGTATTTCATATGCTATTTTTCGACCATCAGCTGTTTACGGACCCGGTGATAAAGAGTTGTTACCGGTATTCCAGGCATCTCGCTATGGTATCGTACCTGTAGTTGGTAATTTCGAGAATCGGTTTGGTTTGCTACATGTCAGTGATTTAGTCGAGCTTATTTGTTATTGGTTAAATAATGAAAGCTTTACGAATGGAACTTACGAGATTGACGATGCAACACCTGGCGGATATAGTTACCAATCTGTCGCAGAAATCGCTCAGCAGATTCTCCATAGACCGGTTAGGTGTATTAAATTACCTGGAAAGTTAATACAGCAGATTGCAAGCATGAATTTATGGCTATCTAAGTTTCTGAATTATTCGCCCATGCTGACACCAGGTAAATTTCGTGAATTACAGCATCCGAACTGGGTATGTGATATGAGTTTGTTTAAGCAGAAGGGAATCAACTGGGCTCCCCATACTTCGCTTCGCGAAGCGCTCCCCAATTTAATAAAATCTAAATAGAACTATGAATGAAGTGACGCAAGAAGGAATCCTAAAGCTATTATGCCAGCGATTAACCGGTCTGACTAAAGCAGACTTCGAGATAACATCAGAAACTAATCTCATTACGCAATTGGCAATAGATTCGATAAAGCTATTAAATTTGATTATGGAAATTGAGGATAATTTTGATATTTCAGTTCCTGTTAATGCACTTACTGATGTAATAACTGTTCGAGACTTAGCGGATTTGATTTATCGAATTAAATCGGAGTCGAAATGAGTCTGTTAGAAAAGCTCGATCAAGCTGCTGCAGCTAGAAAAGCACAATTGCCAGGTGGGATTGGTGCATTTGGTATACCGATAGAAGCCATTTATTCCGCGACGGAAGCGCGTATTGAAGGTCGCAAAATATTATTATTTGGAACCAATAATTACCTAGGGCTGAGTTTTTCATCAGAATGCCGAGAAGCTGCTCATGCAGCGATTGATGAAGAAGGAACTGGAACGACGGGATCCCGGATGGCCAATGGTAATTATTCTGGACATCGAGCGCTTGAAGCTGAGTTCGCAGATTTTTATCATTGCCGTTCCAGTATCGTTTTTACTACGGGTTATCAAGCGAATCTAGGAACTATTTCAGCATTATTAGGAAAAGGCGATGTTGCGCTCATCGATGGCGATTCACATGCCAGTATTTACGATGGTTGTATACTCAGTGGTGCAGATATTATCCGTTTCCGCCATAATGATAAGGATGACTTAGAGAAACGATTACGTCGCTTGGGGGAACGAAGTAAAAATACGCTCATTATTGCTGAGGGTATCTATAGTATGTTAGGAGACCAAGCGCCCCTGGTCGACATTGTCAATTTAAAAAAACAATATGGCAGCTTACTTTTATTGGATGAGGCCCATTCCTTAGGGGTGTTAGGAGAAACCGGGCAAGGATTAGTCGAGAAAACAGGACTAAATCATGAAGTTGATTTTATAACTGGAACATTTAGTAAGAGTCTCTGTGGGATTGGCGGATATTGTGTTAGTAATCATGAGCAGCTTGATCAAATGCGCTATGTGAGTCATCCTTATATTTTTACGGCGTCTCCTTCTCCTGCAACCATTGCGGCTACTCGTGCCGCATTAAAAATTTTAAGGACTGCAACAGAGTTAAGAAAAGTGCTTTGGCAGAATGCAGAACAGCTCTATAGCGCATTAAAAGATATTGGATATCAGTTAGGCCCTCAGCCAGGACCTATTGTGGCAATTATTCTCGATAATCCAGAACAAGCGCTTGCTCTGTGGAATGGCCTCATGACAGCAAATATTTATGTGAATTTAATTTTGCCCCCTGCGGCTCCTGAAGGAAAATCGTTAGTTCGATGTAGTATTAATGCAGCCCATACGCCCGAACAGATTCATTACGTTTCACAAGTGTTATCAGAGTTATATACTAAGTTGCATTAGTGTTATTTTACGTATATCGGGAATTACTTCATTGTTTTCTATCCGTCTATAAGATAGATTTTCTCTCGTATGAAAGATTGGATTACACCAGAATGGCCGTCTCCTGCTAATGTGCGAGCGCTATTTACAACTCGGCAAGGTGGTGTGAGTCAGGATGTTGAGGGGAAGTATGCTGGGCTGAATTTAGGTGATCACGTTGAAGATGATCATGCGCTAGTTCAGCAAAATCGGCAATTATTGAGAAATTATCTTCCGAGCGATCCATGCTGGCTTAAACAGATACATGGATCTAGATTTGTCTGGGTTGATGCATTGAAAAGTGAGTATCATGATTTTGAAGCCGATGCTGCCTTATCGCGGACTCAAGGGGTCGTATGTGCTGTTTTAGTGGCCGATTGTTTACCGATACTGCTATGTAATCGAGGAGGAAGCATTGTTGGGGCTATTCATGCAGGATGGCGAGGGCTAGCAAGTGGAGTGATCGAGAATGCCGTTTATGGGATGAATTGCAGAACTTCAGATGTCATTGCTTGGCTTGGTCCGGCAATTAGTAATCAGTACTTTGAAGTGGGTGAAGAAGTAAGAGACACTTTTGTTAATCAGGATGGTCAATCCAGCTTAGCCTTTTTTGCCTCGACAGATACTGGAAAATGGTTTGCAGATATATTTATGCTAGCAAAACAAAGATTGGTTAATTTAGGGATAAATCAAATATATGGTGGGGGTGAATGTACTTATAGTAATCCCTCCCAATTTTATTCCTATCGACGTGATAAAAGAACTGGACGGATGGCTGCATTAATATGGTTGTCAGCACTAAATGTTTGAGTTGGCGTACACTGACTTTGGTTAGATGGTCATGACTGAAATAAACTATATTAAGATTTAAGTAATTCTGATCGTGAATGTATAGATGAAAATCCAGCACTCGGATGTTTACGTGCTGGATTTTGTTTTTTTGATAGATAATTCTGAATAATTTTATGATTTTAACTTGGATCATCTTGGCTGGTTTGGCGGGAGGAATGTTAAGCGTTTTATTTGCGGCCTTCTTGACATTAAAAACGAGTAGTGCCTGGGTATCAACACTCGTTTCTTATGCAATCGGTGCATTACTTGGCGCAGCTTTTATTAATACACTCCCTGAGGCATTAGCAATTGCAGATGATTCACGATCCATTACTATCATCATATTAATGGGAATATTGGCATTCTTTATTTTAGAAAAACTGGTGTTATGGCGGCATTGCCATTTAGATGAGTGTGAGGCGCATGATATTAATCAGCACACGATGGTGAATATTCAACATGATCATGGTCGTAGTGGAATCATGATAACCCTCGGCGATATTTTTCATAACTTTGTCGATGGTGTTCTGATTGCTGCTGCTTTTTTAGTTGATGTTCAAACGGGCATTGTTACCTCGATAGCCATTATTGCACATGAGATTCCGCAGGAAGCGGGAGATTTTATTATTTTACTCAATTCGGGCTATAGTCGGCTGCAGGCCATATTATTGAATCTGCTGGCTAGTACTGCTACATTAGTAGGAGGGGTGCTTGCTTATTTTATGCTCAATCAACTCAATTATTTGATTGTACCGATGCTTGGCATTGCAACTGCAAGCATGATCTATGTGGCTATGGCTGATTTGATCCCGAGCTTACATAAACGCCCAGCAATTTCTGCAACCATACAGCAAGTGGTTTTGATTATGATGGGTATTGGGTCTATTTGGCTTATCGAGGTTTTATTTAGCCATCATCACTAAGATGGGGATACCATCAGAGACTACATTAACGGTTTCCTGATTGAATGCCCTAAAAATTCTTCCCCTCTCTTGCAATGTAGTAATCCACTGCGTGAGCGTTTATAACGGAGCGAGTCGCGAAGTTATTCTTGTTTTAAAAATGCCGCTATTTCTTTAGTTAAAAAGAGCTTGATTCTTGAAATTTGAAGACTATAATTCGTCCCTTTAACATATCCATTATTGTAGTGTTTGTAAGGAGGTCATCATGAAAAGCAAAGTAATTTTTTCTATTCCAACAGACCTAGTTTTTATTCATATTCCTGAAACGTAGTGACTTTTGGAAGGAAATCAAAATCATGAAAATGCATGCTGCCACTGTTCATCAAAATATCCCATCTGATGCGATTTTTGACACGCATCCAGAAATCAGCCTAGATTTATCCCACGTTGAAGCGGTCCTAAAAAAAGGATATAAAAAACCTTTTTTAATTGTTGATCGTGCTTTGATTCGCAATAAATTCCGACGATTTAGAGCGGTAATGCCGCGTGTGCATCCTCATTATGCGGTCAAGGCAAACCCTGATCCACGTGTTCTAGCAACCTTAATAGAAGAGGGGGCTGGTTTTGAAATTGCATCAATTGCTGAGCTTGATTTATTGCTTAGCTTAGGCGTGCCTGCTGCAGAAATCTTTTATAGTAATCCGATTAAATCTAGAGCCTATGTCGAGTACGCCGCAGCTAAAGGTGTTGAATGGTACGTGCTGGATAGCGTCGAAGAATTACGTAAAATTGTTAGTATTAAACCTGATGCAAAGCTTTATTTGAGAATCGATACACCCAATATCGGTAGTGATTGGCCCCTGGCCGGAAAATTTGGTTCTCATTTAGCAGATGTAAAAGAAATTATCAGTGAGGCTGTGAAATTAAAAGCAGATCTGGCAGGTGTAACTTTTCATGTAGGCTCACAATGTCGTAATCCTCAAAATTGGCGAGTAGGAATTGAACGCGCTAAAAGTGTATTTGCTGACATGGAGCAATCTGGACTTAAACCTCGGCTACTTAATATTGGTGGGGGGTATCCAGTTAGACATACTAAACCCATCCCTTCGATTGAGGTTATTGCTGAAGTCATTAATGCTGCCATTGAAGACCTTTCACCTGAAATTCATATCATGGCAGAACCTGGCAGATATTTAGTGTCTGATTCTGCCTATTTTGTTTGTCAAGTTGTGGGTACTGCAACGCGTAATGGTAAGCGCTGGATGTATTGGGATGCGGGAATATTTGGCGGTATCATCGAAGTCAGTGAGGGATTGCGCTATGAAATATTGACAGACCGCAAAGGAAAGAAGGTTCCCTGGACTATTGCTGGACCAACTTGTGATTCGGTTGATATACTCATGCGTGATGAGTTATTACCGGAAGATCTCCAAGAAGGTGATTTTATTTATATACCAAATGCTGGCGCCTATACTACGGCTTATGCCAGCAACTTTAATGGTTTTCCATTACCGGATGTAATTGTAATTTAAGCGATACGCGTTATACCTAACCGTTCTAGTGGATTTAATCAATCACTAGAACGGGTTAGTGAGTTTGGATTACTATTTTCTAGTGCTCAAATCGGGTTTGCAGTAATAGCGTGAAGTAAAAATCTCGCTCCGGCGCGAGTTTTTGATTACATCCCCCCCATTTTTTACACACGACATCGTTGACTGATCAAGGCTAGCAAAATATTCATTGGAGCCTGGCTGTGAATCAATGGGTGGTACTTCTTGCCGAATTTTCTTGCAAGTTTCAGGTTCATCGTCAGCAACAATATCGCTAGTCATAGCGGGTAAAGGGCATAAACGGCATGGATTCCCAGGGCAGAGGCATCCACTGCATGAAGCCTGGGCCTGAACTTGAGGAATATAACCAAACGGAAGTAGTGCTAATAATAGCGCGATGATCTGATTTACAAATATTTTGTGTTGTTTCTGCATTTAATACCTCGTTTTATCTGAATTTAATACTCAATTTACCAGCTATTCCACTTAGAGAGCAAAATTATACGTGAAGTGATTGTTGTTCACTTTATTTCCCTGGTTTGAATCGCAACATCGTTTTGTATAGCAGATGGGGTATGAGTAAGTAGAAAGGCATTCTGATCCAATGGCTCCGCAGGTAGAGCAAAAAACGTGCAAATTTTGCTCGCTTAGAAGCCTTATCAGGATGGAGTGGAAATAAGGCCAATGGGACCAGTTGTCGCATGATAAGCTGGGAAACTACTGAAGGTTTCTGAATTAGGCGTTGCTCAGTATTTTCAGGGATTGCTGTTTGAAATATCAATCGAGAATATTGCATGCCATAGTAAAGTGAATGGCCTAACCGGAGCTGATTGGCCCGTTCTATCAATTTATTCCAAAACGCTGAGTCATGGCTTGCGAAGTATTGCAATTGGTCATGCAAATCAAGTAAATCGCGTAAGTTATCTACTAAATCGTTATTTTGAAATAGATTAACAACGCAATGTAGAGCCATATCGGTAGGGTTAAGAATTTTGTGGCCGGATTGGCTTGCAATGGCTGCATCAATAAGCAAACGTGAATCAATTTTGATTTTGCTGGTAATGGGCGAGATCGTATGATGAATATCGATTTCAGTTTCTCTTTCTTGGTGAATCAGCGCGGGAATCTCATGGCTCCAAGCTCGATAATAATGTTCGTCATAAGCTGAAATTTCGCGATGCTTCCATCCTTCTTTTAATAACGCTTTCTCAACTTGATCCAGATCATCTTTGGGAACCAAAATATCGAGATCGACAAAAAAACGTCCCTCAGCAGTAGGTAATTTAGCAAGTTGATAAGCAACACCTTTCAATACGATAATGGGGACCCGAATAGATTTAAGAGCCCAATTTATTCTATCCAACTCCCAGAATGCAAGCTGTTGTTGCTTATTTGCGCGAATTAAACTGGAACGTAATTGACTCACTACCCTTACCGGGATTGTATCTAGCAGCTTTCTTCTTTCCAGTTCCACCGCGAGAAAGCCTAATAGTTTGACTTTCCTTGCTAACCGTAATAGTAATTCCCATTGCGCATAGGTATACTGAGTCAATGTACTTGGATTAATGAGCGCATCCAGTAACAGTTGATGGTGACTAGATAAACTAAGCTTCATCAGTAAGTTTATTGAACATAGCTAATGCGCTATCAAGATCAGAGTAAACAAGCTGATAACATTGACACTTTCTAATAAGGCGAGTTACTGCTCTGAACGCTGATTCGCCTAAAATCTCATAGTTGAAAGAATTGCTAGCAAGTAATAAAAATGCTTCAGATTGTGCGAGAGGTTCCAGTTTTAAAGGCGCATTTGCAGTCCATTTTGGGAAGATGATCCACTTCGCCCTAGCAACCTGATCTGTTTTAAAGATATGATCACGAGGGGGACGAACATGGGCAATGGTGCCTTTCTGAGTATTGTAAATTTCCTCACCTAGTACCGCTTCTGGTAAATAATCTCTAATGACCTGAATAGATTGATTCTTGAGTGGCATTAATCGAGGTATGGGTGTGAAAAAATCTGAAATGGGATCCATTAAACCAAACTCATCCGAGAACAACCGATATCCTCTGTGAATAAGCGCAGTGCAGAGCGTAGTTTTGCCACTTCCTGGCCAAGCAGGTAGTAGTATTAGTGATCCATTTCTTTCCACCGCAGCAGAATGAAACATTAACAAGTGATTGACCCTTACCGCAATAACCAAATTAATCCCCCATTCTAACGCAGCTAATGCCTGATCAGCCGGGAAAGGTGGAAAGGGCGATTGGCCATCTACGGTAAAGCGAACGAATGATGAGAAAGGATTGTTAAATGAAAATTTAGGCAGAACATGCGTGTGAATATCAACGATTTCATTTTCGACAATATCGTAATAGGCATAAAGAAAATGAAGCTGTTTTGCTAGCTGGGGAACCTCGGTTCGAATTAGAACATTGATAGGGCCTAGTTTAACTCGGATTCCTGAATGAGATAACTGAGCTATGAACTGATCAACCGGAATCTGCTCAACGATCACACGAATTGTTTTATCTTTAAGAAATCTGCTTTACTAAACCTAATTCATCAAAGCGACGCAAGGTTTTATTGATTTGCTTAGGAAAAGCAGTATCAGTTTGTAGTTGAAATTTTTTGACTAAATAATCACATATATCCGCTGTTGATAAGGCAGCGGGAGCATTGTTCTCAATATATATTAATATCTGAACACTCATTTCATTCAAATAATGAGTTTTTCCCGCATCTGGCTGAAAAACAGTAAATTCACCATCCCATTCTTCAATAATTAAAGAACCATAATTTAGTGTTTTCCAACATTCTTCCACGAATGAGCTATAGTGTGCTTGAGTCGGGTAAAACCCCTCTACCACTTAAGGAAGTATAAGCCGTAGCTGAAATAATGATACCGCCTCTTGTATTACACTCTAAGGCCTGATTTTCTAAATTATCAGGATCTTGATAATTTCCACTTACCATTGGTGCAGTTCCTAAATCATAGCGGCCATCACCTAGTGGGCCGCCATTGCTGCTATCAGGATGTACGCATAGGATATCGCCGCTACTCCCACCCGTAGCAGCTGCATTGATATCAGGAATAGGGGTCCCTATATTACTGGTTCTCGCAAGTGCTGCACCGCTATGCAGTGTCATTATGACTGGTATTGCAGCCGATTTTTTCAGTAATCGTCTTCTTGCTTGTGCTGGCTTATCCAGCAAAGAATCCTTTCCTGGTTCTATTTCTTTGTTTCTATGATTTTCAGACATATTTACGAAACTCCTAATGGCTATCGAGGAATTCGATTTACACGCGCATTAAAGTATTTAAATGCTAACTATTTACAATCTCTATCGATAGCCATTATAGCACTTACTTAAAGATGATCGAGTATTTCAAATTACCTACAGATTATCAGTATCTTAGATCACTTATTCTCTAAGAGTTAAATCTTTTCAAAGTGGGATACTCATTAATATATTAATATTTATTTGTTTCTAGGTTTAATCAAGTCGAATCTTCATAACTTAAGGTAATAACCTAAAAGCTTTATTTTTTAATACGCAAGATACATGCCATCCAATAGAATATTTTTGTAAATCAAATAGAAACAAGTGGATGGAAAGATATTTTTTTCCTTTAGGTTAGTTAATAAAAAAATATGTAAAGAAATTCGACAGACTTATATCACCTAGTTACTAAAATTAACTGCGATTATTACGATGTGTGAGTTGATAAAGCACTGGTAGCACGAGAAGGGAAAGAAGTGACTGAGAGACGGTACTGCCAATCATTACAGTTGCAAGTGTTCTCTGTACTTCTGCGCCCGTGCTTGTGCTAATTGCCATCGGCAAGAAACCAAGTGATTCTACCCAAGTTGTTATAAGAACGGGGCGGAGTCTTAGTAGAGAGCCGGTTCGAATAGCATCATTGAGTGGAAGTCCTTGTTGTCTGAGATCACGGATAAATGATATCAGCACTAATCCATCTAATACAGCAACGCCTGACATGGCAATAAATCCTACACCGGCCGAAATCGATAATGGAATATCGCGCAACCATAAGGCAACAATACCACCTGTAATGGCAAGTGGTACAGCGCTGAAAACGAGTAAACTGTCCCTGAGGCTATTAAGCATCATATATAAGAGAAAAAATACAAGGCCGAGCGCCAGTGGAATAACAATTTGCAAACGCTCTGCAGCTAAGATTAGCTGCTCGAATTGTCCTCCCCAAGCTAACCAATAGCCTGAAGGAAGCTTAACGCTATTGATAATTTGTTGCTCAGCTTCTGTTACAAAGCTACCAATATCGCTTCCACGAACATTTGCAGTAATAACGACCCGGCGTTTTCCGTTTTCGCGACTGATTTGATTTGGCCCCTTAACGATTTCTAGGCTGGCTATTTCCGCTAATGTTACGTAATTGGGTGTAAGCGCAGGTTGAACATTCTGACCAACGGCTGGGATTAAAACTGATGGTAACTTGATCGGTAAACGTTTCAGTGACTCGATATCACCTCGAATCGCTTCGGGTAATCTAACTTGCAGCTCAAAGCGGCGATCTCCTTCGAAAATAAGTCCTGTAGTTCTACCGCCAATCGCAATATTGATTGCATCTTGAACGTCATTTCCATTAAGACCATAGCGAGCCATTTTTTCCCGGTCCATTTGAATCGAAAGTACCGGTAAACCGGTAATTTGTTCAATTCGTACATCTGCAGCACCGGGGACATTTTTAATGATTTTCTCAATTCGCTCGGCGATGGTTAACATGACATCAAGGTCATCACCAAATACTTTTACCGCTACATCAGCACGCACGCCAGACAATAATTCGTTGAAGCGCATTTGTATCGGTTGCGTAAACTCAAAATTATTACCCGGCACTTCTCGTACGGCCTTTTCCATAGCGGCAATGAGTTCTTCTTTGTTGCGATATTTGCCAGACCACTCAGATTGAGGTTTGATGATAATAAAAATATCAGCAACGCTGGGCGGCATCGGATCGGTAGCGATTTCAGCCGTCCCAATTTTAGAAAATACGCGCTTTACTTCCGAGAATTGCTTGATAGTTTCCTCTAACTCGTTTTGCATTTCGATTGCTGTACTAAGACTAGTTCCAGGAATACGAAGAGCATGCAGAGCGATATCTTCTTCATCAAGGTTAGGAACAAACTCGCTACCCATACGAGTGGTCAATAATAGAGACAATGTGATGATAACCACAGCGATGGTTACGGTGAGTCCTTTGTTGTTCATCGCGCTATCGAGAGCTGGTGCATAGAGTTTCTTAGCCCAAAGTACCGCTTTACCTTCTTTTTCCATCATCTTGCCAGAAAGAAATAGCGCTACTGCAGCAGGTACAAATGTGATTGACAAAAAAACAGCCCCGAGTAACGCCAATAAAACGGTGAAGGCCATTGGATGAAACATCTTTCCTTCCACACCCGAAAGTGCAAAAACAGGTAGATAGACCACCATAATAATTACCTGCCCAAAGAGCAAAGCACGTCGCACTTCTTTTGAAGCATCAAAAACGATCTCAAAGCGTTCGGCAGTAGTTAGCTCACGCCCTAATTTTTCTTGTTCTAGCGCTAGGCGTCGAATACAGTTTTCTACAATGATGACTGCACCATCAACAATAATACCGAAGTCAAGCGCACCCAAGCTGAGTAGATTGGCACTGACATTGCTGGCTACCATACCGCTGATCGTAAATAGCATGGAAAGTGGGATGATTAGAGCAGTGATGAGTGCAGCACGTAGATTGCCCAGTGCGATAAACAAAACCACGATTACAAGCGCAGCACCTTCTAGTAGATTATTGGAAACGGTGCTAATGGTTTTATCCACCAAAGTTGTGCGATTGTAAACAGGCGTGGCAGTAATACCCGGAGGCAAACTGCGATTGATTTCAGCAAGCTTTTCGGCCGCAGCTTGCGAAACCACACGGCTATTTTCTCCAATGAGCATGTGGGCTGTTCCCAGCACGACTTCGTGGCCGTTTTGTGTGGCTGCACCCGTTCGCAATTCTTTGCCGATTAACACATCCGCTACATTCTTGATACGGATTGGGACACCTTGATTGCTGCCAAGAATGATTTCGCCAATTTCAGTCAAATTAGCCACTTGGCCGGGTACTCTAACTAAGTATTGTTCTCCACTTTTTTCGATGTAACCCGCGCCTACATTAATATTGTTTCGTTCCAGTGCGGTAATGAGATCCTGTAAGGTAAGCCCATAAGAAATCAGTTTCTCAGGGTAGGGCGTTACATGGAATTGCTTCACGTAACCACCAACTGAATTGACTTCGGTAATGCCTTTCACCATTCGCATACGCGGTTTGATAATCCAGTCTTCAATTTCTCGTAGATCAGTTGGGGTATATGATGTCCCGTCGACTTTGCGTGCATCAGGTTCTGCATCAACCGTCCACATGAAAATTTCACCTAACCCTGTGGAAATGGGGCCCATGGTCGGAACAACGCCGATTGGTAGCTTCGTTCTAATTTCTTGTAAGCGTTGACTAACAAGTTGCCGGACTAGGTAGATATCGGTTCCGTCTTTAAAAATGACTGTCACTTGCGATAAGCCATAACGCGATAGAGAACGAGTATATTCAAGGTTAGGCAGCCCAGACATAGCCATCTCGATCGGAAAGGTAATGCGCTGTTCAGCTTCTAGTGGAGAATAGCCAGCGGCTGTCGTATTGATTTGCACTTGCACATTGGTAATATCGGGCACGGCATCAATCGGGAGCCTGAAGTAGTTATTCATGCCCAATAGCGCCATGGCCAATACAGCAACAAGGATCAATCCACTATGATCAATGGATAGGCGTAGAATGCGCTCAAACATATTTTTTCCTTGTGAGTTTTCTATCCAGAAAAATTGGCTTAATGATCATGGCTGGTTCCTGCTTTTTCCATATCAGCCTTAATGGCAAAACTATTGCCTGTTGCATATTGCTCCCCGGCAGACAAGCCTTTGATGATTTCTACCATTTTGCCATCACTGCGTCCGAGCTCTAGAGGCCTTGCTTCTAAATAGTCCCCATAGCGACCAAAAACCACTGTCCAATCGCGCAAGGCTTGTAAGGCTTGTACCGGAACGGCAATAGGCACTTCAATTTCTTCAGAAACAAGTTCGATATTGACGAACATTCCTGGATGCCATCGGCCATCTTGATTATCTAAAATGACACGGGCTGTGGCGGTACGAGTTTGCCCTCCAATGAGGGGGGAAACATAAGAGACGATACCGCTGCCTTCTACATCAAATGCAGTCGCTTTGATCGAAGCTTTCTGACCGATCTTTATGAGACTTAAGTCTTTTGGATAAACCGTAATTGTTGCCCAAACTGAAGCCATATCAGCAAGTGTGAAAATAGTTACATCGTCTTTAAGCGCAGCACCGAGTGCAATCGTTCTGGTTACAATAAGGCCAGAAATAGGCGCAAGAATTTCATATCGAGTTAGATCTTTTGCTTGTAAGCCAACTTTAGGCTGCACACCCAATGCACGTAGTTTTTCTGAGGATAAATCAGAAGCAATTTTGGCTTCATTCAGTGCAAGTTGTGCGGCTAGATAATCTTGCTTGGCTGAGATTTTCTCTTCCCAAAGCAACTTCTCCCTTTCATATACCGTTTGAGCCAGTGCAAGTCGTTTCTGAGCAGCAATATATTGGCTATGTAGATCTGCCAGAATTTGACTTTCTACGACTGCGAGTACTTGCCCTTTCTTTACAGTTTGTCCAATTTCAAAGTTTACTGCGATAACAACGCCAGGTAGGCGTGGTACGACCTGTACCATCCGATCTGGGTTAAGAACAATCTCACCAGGTAATCTAAGGGTAGATTGAATCATTGCTGGCCCCGCAGTTTGGATTTCAACCCCGATCGTTTTTAACATTTCATTGGTCATTTCCAAGCGAGCTTCAACCTGACTCATTTTCCACCGCATTGTTTTACCGTTCCATTCTGCAGTAATGACTAGTTCAAATGAGTGGGGTTCGTTAATGACTTGATCACCTAATAAGTAATCTGCTTCAGGTGAAAAGTAAATGAGTTGTATCGGTGCACCGAGGCGTGATAATGCGATAGATACTTTTGCAGCAATGGGAGGCAGAGCTTTACCTTTTTCATAAAGATAAATTCGGAATTGAGGCGGAACGCCCTGCTCAAAAATAGTGAGTTCCAAACCAAATTCATTGTCGGAAAAGTAGCTGCCGCCCCGTGGTCCGGTATTGGATTGATTGGGTTCAAGTTGCATGGTTTTATTATCAGCAGCTTGCTCGGGTGAGTTTCCTGGGGATTTATCGACTGTTAGGATCAATGCTCCGAGGACTATGCCCACGATAATAACGATTAAGATTGGAATCAATCGCGCTTTATTCATAATTTTTCCTTTTAATTCGGTAGCGCTTTAATAGTTTTTGCCAGACTGAGTATCATTTGTTTGAGAAGGCGAGATGGTGTCGATTGGTGCCGCAATTAGACGTTCGATATCATTGATGAGGCGCTGATAATTGGCTAGCGCACGAACATAAAGGAGCTGGTTTTGAAAGAGGACTCGTTGTGAGTCCAATAGCTCCAATAAGCCGAATTTGCCAAGCTCGTAGCCTCTGCGCATTACGTTAAAGGCGCTTTTGGCGCCAGGTAATATTTCATTCCGCAAAATATTTATTTCATTCCAAGCAGCTGTCAAAGATTCATAGGACTGTGTAAGCTCGGTTTTTAGTCGAAGCTCTAGCGCTTGGTGTTCATCTTCGGCTTTATTAACACGTACATGCGCTTCTTTTAAATTACCTTGGTTACGATCGAATAAGGGTAAAGGAATCATGAGTCCCGCAACCGCCGTGGTTCCACCCAATTGTGCGTGATGGACGATACCGGCACTTACGGTGAGATTGGGTATGCGGCGCGTTTCTTCTACTTCTACGAGTGCTTTCCGGTGCTCAATATTCTTCATGGCACGGAGTGCCATTGGATTGGACATGACAAGCTCTTGCAATCGATGAAAGTCAGGAGGAGACGTGGATGTCTCTAAAGACCCTAGCGCTTGATCAAATTGTGGCAACGTACTACCCCACATTAATGCAAGCCTTTTACGTGCAGAAGCTAAATCGCGTTGCGCTTGTTCCCATTCAATGCGCGCGGCAGAAAGTCCTATTTTAGCTCTGGTTTCTTCAATGGGAGGGACTTTTCCAGCCTGTACTCTTAATACAACTTTATCGACTACATTTTGTGCAAGTAATTTAGTTTCCTCTGACAGTTTGAGACGTTCTTGGCCTGCTAATACTTCGGTGAACACGTTAGCGACCCTTGCAATAATCTCTATTCGCCTGGATTCATAATCTCTTACTGCTAGCTCTTCGTTCAATTGAGCAGCTTGAACTCTGGCCATTCGTTTGCCGCCTAATTCAAGTAGTTGTCCTATCCTGATTGTAGTGAGCTGCTGAACAACCTCTTGAGCAACTGAATCCGGGGAGTTAATGTCGCCTCGTAGTTTCTGGATGTTTCCCGGATTTTCAACATTAAATGACAATTCTGGATTTCTGAATAACCCCGCTTGTAATGTTGCTCCCCCTAAAGCGCCGATTTCCTTGGCTAGCGCAGCTAGTTCCGGATTATGCAGTAAAGTTAAATTGATTGCGTTGATTAATGTAATATTTTTACCATCATCCGCATTTAACTTATTTTGCTCAGCTACTGTGGTTTTTACCAGGTCATTCATGAATAGCTCAGAATTGGCTTTTGCTGGTTGTAAGCAACTGATTACTGAGAATACCAGCAACCAAATAATTTGCTTAGGTAGCAACCAATTTAACCTTAGCCGATTGAGATGTATACAACTCATGCTATCCCTCTAATATGAAAATACTTAACTTGATGCGGATCCAACAGATCTAATTCAGTTGCGTTGAAACCTAACCGGTAATGACTACTAATTTCTACTAACAGCGAAGGAAAGAATCAGTATTCGTATTGATGACGCAATACCACAAAGCTGTATTTTGTAGAAACTTTAACTAGATCAACCAGTTTAACTAAACTAGAAAAATGATGTATTTGATGAGATGGGGGGGCGGAGAAAAACTTCAAGGATTATCTCTGGAAGCAGTTTAGGGTTATTTACTAGTATGGCTTCAATTGAATTAAGAACCATGATAGCGGTGATAATTGGATTGAAGTAGAAGGGCTGGTATTGTCCGGCAGCATGGAGACAAAGATGGGTGGCCGCATCGATTTCACCATTATCAGAAAGTTCACGATGCAATTCGCGGTGATTCTCAGGATTAGCTGTAAACAGCTCACTATATCGAAGATGTTCTAGCTCATGGGTGTATACCTTGCTATTAAATGACCAACCTAACGTATTCGTTAGCATGGTTATAATGAAAAGCAAGCAGACCGTCTTTATTAGACAGGAATGGTAAGGTATAAGAAACATAACCTATTTTAATCGATCTGGTTTTTTTAGCGATGCTTATTATAGTATAGCGTTTGAGTAATCTAGATCACTTTTTTTAAGCGGTACTTCTTTAACCCTATAGCAAAAATCAGAGTACTTCGACGTTTTCATTCAGTAACATGTCAACGAGTGCAATCAACGGTAGGCCAATTAGTGCATTAGGGTCGTCCCCAGTCATTTTTTCAATCAATGCAATGCCAAGCCCTTCTGCTTTAGCGCTGCCGGCACAATGATAGGGCTGCTCCTTTGTTAAGTAATTTTCAATCTGCTGATCACTTAGGAGGCGGAATTTAACAATATAGCGTGTGATATGTTCTTGTAAATGGTTAGTTCGACTATTTAGAAGGCAAAGTGCGGTATAGAAATTCACTTCTTTTCCTTGCATCATGCTAAGTTGAATTTTTGCTTTAGCATGACTTAACGGTTTTCCTAGGTGAATATTTCCCATTGCAGCAACTTGATCAGCAGCAATAATGAGCGCATCGGGGTAGGATTGGGCAATCACGCTTGCTTTCTTTTTAGTCAATCGCATTGCGGTTACTTCTGGCGTTTCAAACGGCAATGGGTTTTCATCGACTTCCGGGCTAACTACCTCAAATGGTAGTTTTAATCGCGATAAGAGCTCTCGACGATACTGAGAGCTAGAACCCAAAATAATTTTCGAAGCAGTGATAATTGAACGATTCACAGAAAATTCTTATTATAAATAGATGCGTTGTTTTTGACACTGATTTCTAAAAAATATAGCATTGCAATGTTATGGAAAATATTTTTATTATTGACCCTTTAAGTTTTGCTCAGAATAAGAGAATTCGGCATGGTAAAATTGCAGGGGATAAGTTAGATCGTCTACGTGAATTGATCGATTCTGATGAAGGGTTCGCTTACGTTATTGAGGGCGATACGGATAAACTTGCTAGACCTACTTTGAGGTTGCAAATAAAAGGAAAAATTGCTGTTCAATGCCAGCGCTGCCTTGATAAGCTAAATCATGAGGTTGATATCGATACGCTATTGATCTTGGCGAGAAATGCACGTGAGCTTGAGTTATATGATGCGGACAATACGATTGATGCGGTGTTAGCCTTGCATGAGTTAGACATGGGTGCATTAATAGAAGACGAAATTATCCTAAGCTTACCTATTTCTCCACGGCATCAAGAGGGGGGGTGTAATAAAGATATTCAATCGATCTTGAAACGTGAGCATAAAGAAAGTCCGTTTTCTTCGCTTGTATCACTGAAACAAACACATTAATCAAATTAATTGGGAGTAGTATTTTATGGCTGTTCAACAGAATAAGAAATCACCATCGAAGCGTGGTATGCATCGTTCACATGACTTTCTGACAAATCCACCACTTGCTATTGAGCCGACAACAGGTGAAACGCATTTGCGTCATCATATCAGTCCTTCTGGTTACTATCGTGGTAGAAAGGTAATTAAAACCAAAAACGATGAATAAAGCTTTTTAGAGACTTATTTTTCATTATCTTTTTATTGAATAGTATTTTGATAATCAACGCAAAGTGAACATTACTGTAGCGATTGATTGCATGGGAGGCGATCATGGTCCCCATGTTACAGTACCCTCTGCAGCAGAATATTTATTAGCTGATCCAGAAACAGACATTATATTGGTCGGTATACCTGATGCGATCGAAGCTGAGTTAAAAGCCATTGGTGTATCGTTAAGTACTCGTTTAAGAATCCATGCGGCAAGTGAAGTAGTTAGTATGGATGAAGTGCCGGCATTCGCTTTACGCTACAAAAAAAATTCGTCGATGCGAGTGGCGATCGATTTGGTCAAAAATGGTGAAGCTTTAGCTTGTATTAGTGCTGGTAACACGGGTGCGTTATTAGCAACCTCGCGTTTTGTATTAAAAACAATTCCAGGTATTGATCGGCCAGCGCTAGCAGTCGTTTTACCGACGATAAAGGGGCATACTTATATTTTAGATTTAGGGGCTAATGTCAATTGTACTGCTGAGCATTTGCTACAATTTGGCGTAATGGGTGCGACGCTAGTATCTTCTGTTGAGAATAAAAAGATGCCCAGTATCGGTTTGCTTAATATCGGTGAAGAAGATATTAAAGGTAATGAAGTTGTTAAACAAGCCGCGGAGCTATTAAGAACAAGTGGTTTAAACTTCTACGGTAATATCGAGGGTGATGATATTTATAAGGGAACTACCGATGTGGTCGTGTGTGATGGCTTTGTGGGGAATGTGGCTTTAAAAACTTCTGAAGGGGTGGCGCAAATGTTGGCCACTTTTTTGCGCCAGGAGTTTAAACGAAATGTTTTTACAAAACTTGTCGGTATAGTTGCGTCACCAGTCATCAATGCTTTTAAGCAGCGAGTTGATCATCGTCGATATAATGGGGCTAGTTTGTTGGGTCTTAGGGGGATTGTGATTAAGAGTCATGGTTCTGCTGATAAATATGCTTTTACTGCAGCCATTAGGCGAGCAACTGATGAAGTACGTGGAGGTATGCTAAAGCATATTAGCGAGCGAGTGGCTGAATTACAGCAAGGCATTGGAAAAAATAATTAAATTAAGCTCTTATTGAGTGATAAAAATGGCAATGTATTCAAAAATCGCTGGAACTGGTAGCTATTTACCAGAGAAAATTCTGACTAATATTGAGTTAGAAAGTATCGTGGATACAAGTGATGAGTGGATACAAACTCGAACTGGCATTGCTCAGCGACATATTGCAGCAGATGATCAAATGGCGAGCGACCTTGCCTTAGCGGCCAGCCGTCGAGCACTAGATGCAGCAAATCTTAAAGCACAGGATATCGATCTGATCATCCTTGCTACGACTACCCCAGATATGATTTTCCCAAGTACGGCCTGTATTTTGCAAGAAAAACTCGGTATTACCGATGGTCCTGCATTTGATGTACAAGCTGTTTGCAGTGGTTTTATATATGCGCTTGCAACAGCGGATATGTTTGTTAGCTCGGGAAAAAGTAAGAATGCCCTTGTGGTTGGTACGGAGATATATTCGCGTATTATTGATTGGAAGGATCGGAGCACATGCGTATTGTTTGGTGATGGTGCCGGTGCGGTTGTGTTGTCGCAAAGTGAACAACCGGGGATACTCTCAAGCCATTTACACGCGAATGGGGGTTACAGCAAGATACTAGCTGCACCCGGCAGTATTTCTGGAGGAAAGATTCAAGGAACGCCTTTTATTGCAATGGAAGGGAACACGGTATTCAAGTTTGCGGTTAAAGCACTGGAAGAAGCGGCAATTGAATCTTTGGCAGCTAATAATTTGCAAGCCTCTGATATCGATTGGTTTATACCGCATCAAGCTAATATTCGTATCATTAAATCGACAGCTCACAAGCTTGGAATACCGATGGAGAAAGTAGTCACAACGGTAGATCGACATGGTAATACTTCAGCTGCATCCGTGCCCCTTGCTTTAGATCTTGCAGTCCGTGATGGACGTATTCAGCCAGATCAATATGTTCTTCTAGAAGGAGTAGGTGGCGGTTTTACATGGGGATCTATATTGCTTCAGTGGTGAAAAAATGATTATTGCTTTTACGTTTCCTGGACAAGGTTCCCAATCGGTTGGCATGCTGAATGGCTACAGTGATCTGCCAATTATTAAACAGACATTTGATGAAGGCTCTGAAATTCTAGGCTATGACTGTTTTGAATTGGCAAAACATGGTCCAGTAGAACAACTTAATTTGACGATTCACACTCAACCAATCATGTTGATGGCAGGTATCGCAGTTTATCGAGCCTGGAAATCTTTAGGGGGGGGAAGTCCAGATTACTTAGCAGGACATAGCCTGGGCGAATATACGGCATTAGTGGCAGCAGAAGCGTTAGCTTTTAGAGATGCCATTAAGTTAGTGCGATACCGTGCAGAGGTCATGCAGGAATGCGTGCCAAACGGAATGGGTGCAATGGCCGCTATAATTGGATTAGAGGATGCTGCTGTCAAGGTAATTTGTAATCAAATCGTTGGTGATAATGAGAAGGTTGTACTTGAGCCTGCCAATTTTAATTCGCCTGGTCAAATCGTGATCGCTGGACATAAAGCTGCGGTATTAGAAGGGATGGCGCTAGCTAAATCGAAAGGGGCAAAATTAGTTACCCTGCTCCCTTTGAGCATCCCCTCACATTGTTCTCTGATGTATCCTGCCGCTGAAAAATTTCAGAAATTGCTTGAGCAAATTGATTTTTATAGCCCGAAAATACCAGTTATACATAATGCTGATGTACAACAACATCAACAGAGTAATGAAATCAAAAAAATATTAATGCAGCAAATCCATAGTCCGGTTCACTGGGTTAATACCATTCAATCTTTTGTTTCTCAGGGAGTGACGCATATTGTTGAATGTGGGCCTGGAAAAGTACTCTCTGGCCTTACAAAACGCATTGATAAAACCCCGACCAATTATTCACTAACCGATAGTGAATCGATCCAGCAAGCGATTGAGAAATTGAATCAACCTGCTTTTTGATAAGAATGTATGGAAAAAAAATTGCTTGAAGGAAATATTGCTTTTGTGACTGGAGCAAGCCGTGGAATAGGTATGGCTATTACGTTGGAGCTTGCTAAACAAGGTGCAATTGTCATTGGAACAGCAACAACCCAGAATGGTGCTGATGGTATAACGCGCCAATTAGAAGAGATCAGTGCCCCTGGAATGGGTGTTGTCATGAATGTCAATGATGTTGATCAAATTGGTAAGGCATTTGAAATGACCAACAAACAATTTGGCGATATCTCAATATTGGTTAACAATGCCGGTATCACGCGAGATAATTTACTGGTTCGAATGAAGGATGAGGAATGGGATGAAGTCATGGCAACTAATCTTAAATCAGTCTTTCATCTCGCTAGAATAGCACTCCGAGCCATGATGAAAGCGCGTTCTGGACGAATTATTAATATTTCTTCTGTTGTCGGAGCGACTGGTAATCCTGGTCAGGCTAATTATGCAGCATCAAAGGCTGGTATGATTGGTTTTACAAAATCTCTAGCGAGAGAGGTCGGAAGTAGAAATGTTACGATCAACTGTGTCGCTCCTGGTTTTATTGACACAGACATGACAAGTTCGTTAACGACTGAGCAGCGCCTTAATTTGCTCAAGCAAATACCCCTGGGTCGGCTGGGTCAGTCAGCGGATATTGCTGCAGCAGTGGTGTTTTTAGCTTCGCCTGCTGCAAGCTATATAACTGGAACTACGTTGCATGTTAATGGCGGAATGTTTATGGAGTAATCACGAAATCTTATTGATAAACCTGATACGATTAGGTTTGTTTTTTAAAAAACGAAATTTTGTTAAAATCACTTAGTTAATTACTTCACAAAAGGATACCAGATGGATAATACAGATGTAGAACAAAGAATTAGAAAAATTGTTGCTGAGCAGCTCGGTGTGAACGAAAGTGATGTAAAAAACGAATCCTCTTTTGTTAACGACTTAGGCGCTGATTCCCTCGATACAGTTGAACTGGTGATGGCGCTTGAAGAAGAATTTGATTGTGAAATTCCAGATGAAGAGGCTGAAAAAATCAACACCGTACAAGAAGCAATTGATTACGTAAATTCACATTCCTCCAATTGAGATTATTTATATAGCTTTTTCTTCAGGAGATACATTTGTCAAAACGCAGGGTGGTAGTAACGGGGTTAGGTATAATATCGCCTGTCGGCAATAATGTATCGGATGCTTGGCAAAATATCGTTTCAGGGAATTCAGGTATCACGCGTATAAATCGTTTTGACGCTTCAAATTTTTCTTCCCAAATTGCAGGTGAAGTCAAAGATTTTGATATTACTCATTATTTATCAGCGAAAGATGCACGTAGGATGGATATTTTTATACATTATGGCATGGCTGCTGGTATTCAAGCGATTAGAGATGCGGGTATTGAAAAAATCGATGGGTTAAATCCAGAGCGTATCGGTATTAATATTGGTTCTGGTATTGGTGGACTTACAATGATTGAGGACACTGATAGTGCCTACCATGCTGGAGGCCCCCGCAAAATATCACCTTTTTTTATACCCAGTACGATTATTAATATGATAGCGGGTAATTTATCGATTATGTTTGGCTATCAAGGACCGAACTTGGCGATTGTAACGGCTTGTACTACTTCTACTCATAGTATTGGTAGTTCTGCACGAATGATTGAATATGGTGATGCGGATGTTATGGTATGTGGTGGCGCTGAATCTTGTGTAACTCCTCTTGCAATCGGTGGATTCTCATCGGCACGCGCTTTGTCAGTCAGAAATTCAGAACCCGAATTAGCAAGTCGTCCCTGGGATAAAGATAGAGATGGCTTCGTATTGAGTGAGGGTGCTGGCGTAATCGTACTAGAAGAGATAGAGCATGCTAGGCGACGTAACGCTAAAATTTATGCTGAGTTAGCTGGATTTGGAATGAGCGCAGATGCTTATCATATGACTGCTCCCTGTGATGATGGTAGTGGAGCTTCTCGATGTATGCTAAATGGGCTCAATAACGCGGGTATCAATCCAGATGAGGTTGATTATATTAATGCCCATGGTACTTCTACTCAATTAGGTGATATCGCGGAAACCACCGCAATCAAACGTTGCTTTGCTGATCACGCTAGGAAATTAGCAATCAATTCTACTAAATCAATGACTGGTCACTTACTTGGTGCAGCAGGGGGAGTAGAAGCTATTTTCTCGATTCTATCGCTATATAATCAGGTTGTACCCCCAACTATAAATCTAATTGAACCAGATCCAGATTGTGATCTAGACTATGTTCCTAACACAGCTCGAGATATGAAAATGAATGTTGCAGTTTCTAACTCGTTTGGGTTTGGCGGAACAAATGGTACATTGGTATTTAGAAAATTTCAGTAGATTACTTTGCATATGCCATGGCAGAAGCAAATCGTTAATAAATTCAAGTTTCTCATCATTTTTATTCTTCTTGGTATTCCTCTTGCTACTAGCTGGCTCTATTATCTAGCACATGCAGCATATGCATTGCCCTATAAACCTTATGAATTTTCAGTTGAACCCGGCAGCAGTTTAAAAAAAATTGCGGTAAAGCTTGCTGAAGAAAAGGTAATACCGAGTGCTTGGTTATTCTTGCTACTATCAAGAATAACAGAACAAGAAACGGCGATTAAAGCGGGCGACTATTTGCTAAATAGCGATATTTCACCACTTCGGCTCCTGGAATACCTTGTCAAAGGCGATAGCCAACGTAATGAAATTAGGTTTATCGAAGGGTGGACCTTCGCTCAAATCCGGGAAACACTCAATAATCACTCAGGGATTAAGCATGATACGTTGCACTTGAGTGAAGCAGAGATTGCAGCGTTACTTGGCGCAAATCAAAAAAACTTAGAAGGCTTGTTATTTCCCGATACTTATTTCTTTATGAAAAATAGTAGTGATCTAAGTATTATAAAACGATCCTATGATAAGATGCAGAACCATCTCCAGGTTGCTTGGTCGTCAAAAAAAGAATCGCTACCGATTAAAAATGAATATGAGGGCTTGATTCTTGCCTCAATCATCGAAAAAGAAACAGGAAAAGATAGTGATCGAGAATTGATAGCAGCAGTATTTATCAATCGCCTGCGCCTCGGGATGAAACTACAAACCGATCCAACAGTAATATATGGGTTAGGTGACAAGTTTGATGGAAATTTGCGAAAGCAGGATCTAGTTACTGACCATGCCTACAACACTTATACTCGATTAGGTTTACCCCCAACTCCCATTGCAATGCCTGGTCTTGCTTCTATCCAAGCAGCGCTTAATCCGGCTGAAAATAATTTGCTCTATTTCGTGGCTAAAGGGAATGGCGAATCACATTTTTCAGAAAACCTAAAAGAACATAATATGGCTGTACAAAAATACCAGAAGCGATAATTGATTGTTTCTTATGAATAACATAATAAATAAGGATGAATAAACCTGATGCAATTCTCGGTTATTATTCCTACACTTAACGAGTCAGAAAATATTGATGCATTATTGACGCGTTTGTTTGCGCTCCAATTTTCTTCAGAAAACTATGAAATTATTTTTGTGGATGATGGCTCAACCGATCATACACAAGAAAAAATTAAGCAATGGTCATCACAATATACTAATGTTCATCTTATAGAAAGAAAAGGAAAACCTGATTTAACCGCCTCGATTCTTGCAGGGGTATCCGCAGCAAAAAGTGATGTGATTGCTGTTATGGATGCAGATTTGAGTCACCTGCCTGAGCAACTACCGTTAATTTTAGAGCCAGTATTAACTGATCGATATGATGTTGCGGTTGGAAGTCGATATGTTCCGGGAGGAAGTACTAAGGGATGGCCTTTATATCGACAATGGCTTTCTCGTGCTGGTGGTTGGTTAGCGCGTCCTATTTGTGATGTTAATGATGCAACGTCTGGTTTTTTTGCATTTAAACGTAATTTGATCAGTAATATTCCAGAGATGGCGCGTGGCTATAAAATTCTTCTGGAATTATTAGTATCAAATCAAGAAAAAATTCGAATTACGGAGGTACCGATTTGTTTTCATAACAGAACACAAGGTAGCTCTAAACTTTCAATTTCTCATCAAGTCATTTTTTTACATCGACTGATTATGTTAGCCGGTGGAATTGTATCTGTTGGAACTGCAAGTCGCTTTGCAATGGTGGGATTTTTAGGAGTGTTTGTTGATGCGGCGGTTTTTCACTGGCTGATAAGTTCAGGCGCTGGGTTAGCTTTGGCCCATATCACTAGCTTTCTAGCAGCTGTAACTGTCAATTATACATTGAATTCTAAGTGGTCATTTCGAGCGCATAACGGAGGTCGATTAGATTGGTATCAGTTTAGTCGTTACCTGATCGTTGGACTTTTTGCTTTGTTGCTAAGGGGAGGGGTACTTGCGCTCCTTGTGTATACCTGGGATATACCCAATGGATGGGCAATATTTCCTGCAATTGCTGCGACTGCAATTGTAAATTATCTTGGTTCGGCTTTTTATGTTTTTCCTGAAAAAAGAACAACACTATCACTGGATACTCGCTGGAGAGTTGCAGCAGTCGGGGTTGTTCTTTTTGTGATATTGTTGCGCCTTGTTTATATTGGATTGGCTCAATTATTGCCAGATGAGACTTACTATTGGCAATATTCCCAGCATATGGATCTAAGTTTTTTTGATCATCCACCCTTAGTTGCATGGTTAATTTGGATTGGAACTGCTATAGCAGGTCAGAATGAATTTGGAGTGAGGTTGGGTGCGTTCATATGTGGTTTAGTGACGCTCATATATCTTTATGGTTTCGCACGTAACCTGTATAACAAATCAGTTGGTATGCGAGCCGTAATGCTTTTTTCTGTTTTACCATTTGGCTTTGCATCCGGTTTAATTATGACGCCAGATGCACCTCTGATTGCTGCCTGGGCTGCTACTTTATTTTATATGGAGCGGGCGTTGATTGCAGGTCAGAAAAGTGCATGGCTTGGCATGGGAATTGCTTTTGGCTTGGGTTTGTTATCGAAATATACGCTCGGGTTACTCGGTATTGCCGCGTTAGTTTTTGTTATTTTGGATGCTACCGCGCGCCGTTGGATGATTCGGCCATATCCCTATTTATCTGCGTTGCTCGCTTTTGTTCTTTTTTTGCCTGTGGTCGTATGGAACGCTGAGAACAACTGGGTTTCGTTTTTGTTTCAAACTGAAAGAATCGGAGGTGGTGGCCATGTGTTTTCTGTTCATTACCTAATTTTATATATTGCAATTATATTGACACCGGTAGGTTTGTTTTCAGCTGCTCATGCATTAGCTCGTGCTCCATATGACAAAAATAGTGATTTTGAGCGTAGGCGTCGGTTATTCATTTATGTTTTTACAGGTGTTCCACTCGTCATCTTCTTAGGTCTTAGCACCTATGATACGCCTCGATTTCACTGGACGGGGCCGCTCTGGCTAGCAATAATTCCTGCGATGGCCTGGGTGATGGGACAAAATACACTTGATAAATTTTTTAATGGCCTACGAAATGCATGGCAATCTACCATCGTTGTATCATTACTGGCCTACGCTTTCATTTTGCATTATGTCGTACTGGGTTTTCCTGGGGTACCCTACCAATTCTTAACAGAACATTATTTCTGGAAAGAAGCAACGATTGAAGTTGAGCAAATTGCCGAAGAAATCAAAACTGAGACTGGGCAAACACCAATTGTAGTAGGTATGAGTAAATGGTCGGTCGCGAGCGCGCTATCTTTCTATAACCAAAACGGTAATAGAATGGATATACGCTCACGTAACATGCTTGGGGATACTGGAGCGATGTATGAATACTGGTTTCCAAGCGAGCCGCCCACAGATCGCCCTATACTATTGGTGGGAATGAATCGCTATGCACTTGAGCGAAGTCGGACTGGAAATCAGTTTGATCATATGCTAAACCATCCTAGTTCAATACAACACCGTGTGGTTAGTCGACATGGTATTCCGGTAAGACCTTTGTATTATCGAATTGCTAAAGGTTATCTCGGTAGCGCAACCCCACATTTTGCAAAGAATGCAACTAGTTCTCCATAAAATAAACATTTTCAGCTTAATAGAAATGGTAATAAACTATTCCTAGATCTAAAGCCAGCTGGAAGCGATTTACCTTGAAGATTACTATTTATTGCTATTAGGCATTTTTATGATTCTTGTTTTAAAGCCAAATACTTTACTTGAGAGTTTGGAATATAAGCAGCTACTTGCGCATCTGGGAAATTTGTCTGGTATTTCTACTCGAATTCATTCTGAAACTGGTATTGAACAAACGCTAACAGAGATTTACTTGATCGGTAATACCAAAGTATTATCGATAGAAGACATTCAATGTTTCCCTTGTGTCGATCGTGTGGTCAGGGTTTCAGAAGAATATCGCGTGTTAGGGAGGCACCAAAATGATGATCGTCCAACCTATTTTGAGTATAACGGGGTGCGCTTTGGTCAAGACACATTGAATGTGTTTGCAGGGCTTTGTGCAGTTGATACGTTAGAGCATGTAGAGCTCATGATGAAAGCGTTGAGAGACCATGGTCAGGTATGTACTAGAATGGGAGCCTATAAACCACGAACAAGTCCTTACTCATTTCAAGGTCATGGTAAATCTTGTTTACCTTATGTGTTCGATCTTGCTGGTAAGTATGGTATTAAAGTTATCGCAATGGAAGTGACGCACGAGTCTCATGTTGAGGAAATTCGTGAAGCTTTATATCAGACAGGAAGTTCTGCAGGGGTAATGCTGCAGATTGGAACGCGTAATACACAAAATTTTGAATTGTTGAAGATTGTTGGTCGTCAGCAGGATTTTCCGGTTCTTATTAAACGTGGTTTTGGAATTACATTGGACGAATCACTAAATGCAGCCGAGTATCTTGCTTCCGAAGGTAATCGAAAAGTGGTTTTTGGTTTGCGTGGAATGAAAACGAATATGGGTGATCCATACCGTAATTTTGTCGATTTTGCACATGTTCCTGTTGTCAAACGTTTGACGAGAATGCCGGTTTGTATTGATCCATCACATTCAGTCGGTATGCGTTCAATTGCGCCGGATAGAATTTTGGATATTATGCATGTGACTGCACAAGGTGTTATTGCTGGGGCTAATATGGTACTGGCTGATTTTCATCCTGTTCCAAGTAAAGCGCTCGTTGATGGACCTCAAGCATTATTGATCAAAGAGTTGCCGCTTTTCCTAGAGGATATTCAAATCGCGCGTGAAGCTTATGAAAAAAGGGTAAGACTCGCTACCCGTTATCTGGAAGTGTAATTGAATTGATCTTTATCAGTGTATAACTTTGAGTTTAACTGATTGAGAACATACTCAATTTGTTTACTTCTCCTATTTTTTGCTGTGGGACTTGTTGTCGCTGATACTCAAGGAAACAGAAGCGATTCCCTAAATCTCGCTAACCGTTCTAATAATATTGATTTTAATGCTGAGAGAATTATCTCACTTTCTCCCGCAATTACTGAATTAGTTTTTTCAGCTGGGGCTGGAGGTAAGCTAGTAGGCGTAAGTAGATTTAGTAATTTTCCTAGTGAAGCTCGATTGATTCCTGAAATCGGGGATGCATATAACCTCGATCTTGAGAAAATTATCGAAATTAGCCCTGAACTCATTATTGCTTGGAAGCAGGCTTCGATCCATAAAGATCTTGATCGATTGAATAATCTTGGTTTTCAGATACTTGAGATTGAGATCAAGAGCTTGGATGATATACCCAATTTAATAAGGTTAATTGGTAAACTGGCAGAGACAGGAGAACGCGCAGAATTAGCAGCAAGTCAATATGAGAAAACTTTGTTTCAAATGAAGCAGAATTATGATAATAGAACGCTAATAAGTGTCCTTCAATTAATTTGGCTACAACCGCTAATAACGTTTGGAAAGGATCATCTAATTAACGAGATATTAGATGTGTGTGGTGGGGAAAATGTAGCCAATTTTTATCCAGGTAGCACATTTGCAATCGCTACAGAGAATATTGTAGCAGCAAATCCTGAAGTGATTTTTGATAGTACAGCTACTATGCCAGAGGAACGGGATTTTTTTAGAAAGCTTTCATCGATTAGTGCAGTGAAAAACGATTATATCTACTTTATTTCACCTGATTTGATTTTTAGGGAAACTGTACGAGCTCTCGATGCCATTCAAATAGCTTGTAATTATTTTGATGAGGTTCGAGAAAAAATGTATCAATGAAGGCAACGTATAATATCTTATAATGCGAGTAATGTTCATAATAAATAAAAAAGTTAGTTTTTCTAACTAAAGCTAAATGCTTTTATGGAGAAGAGAAAATGATTAAAGTTTTGCTAGCTAATCCCAGAGGGTTTTGCGCAGGCGTTGATCGCGCGATAGAAATTGTAGAACGTGCGCTTAATATGCATGGCGCTCCAATTTATGTGAGGCATGAAGTAGTGCATAACCGCTTTGTTGTTGAGGATTTGGAGAAAAAAGGTGCAGTGTTTGTTGAGAATTTAGAAGAAGTGCCACAAGAGAGTATTTTGATCTTTAGCGCACATGGTGTTTCACATGCGGTTCGTCGTGAAGCAGCGGCACGAAAGCTTAAGATTTTTGACGCAACTTGCCCACTTGTTACAAAAGTTCACGTCGAAGTAGCAAAAATGCGTAAAGAAGGTAAAGAGATTGTTATGATTGGGCATCATGGGCACCCTGAGGTAGAAGGAACGATGGGGCAAGTGGAAGGAAATGATAAAGGAATGTATCTTGTGGAAACAGAAGATGATGTTGCCAACCTTCAAGTTAGAGACGAAAAGAATTTAACTTATGTGACTCAGACCACTTTATCTGTTGATGATGCAGCTCGTGTAATTGATGCTTTGAAGAAAAGATTTCCAGCGATTACTGGCCCAAAGAAAGATGATATTTGTTACGCGACTCAGAATCGCCAAGATGCAGTTAAAAAAATGGTACGGAATTGTGATTTAGTGATTGTGGTGGGCTCTCCCAATAGTTCAAATTCTAATCGCTTGTGTGAAGTTGCGCGAAATGCCAATGTTGAAGCATATATGGTTGATCGAGCGGAACAGCTTCAAGAATCATGGCTTATAGGAAAGAAATGTATAGGTATTACTGCGGGGGCATCTGCTCCAGAAATCTTGGTTCAGCAAGTTTTGGCTAGGCTTAAGCAGATTGGTTCTAATCAAACGGGTCAGGAAGTGAATGTCGAAGAGCTAAGTGGTGTTGTTGAATCAGTTGTTTTTCCTTTACCTAAGGCAGAAGCTATTGCTTTAGAAAAGCAATTTTAAGTTTTAGGAGAATTCGATTTTTCCTAGCTGATTCCATCCCTTTTGATAAAAAGAAATATCAAAAGGCTGCGGCTTTCCCATTATTTCGTTTAAAAGGATTTCTGCACTTCCTGGGGCCATAGTTACGCCATAGCGAAAGTGGCCGCTATTGATGAAGAGATTATGTAAATCTGGATGACGTCCTATGGTTGGAATATTAAAGGGCGAGGCTGGCCTTAAGCCAGCCCAATGTTTGATTAGGTGCTTAGTTTCTATTTCTGGAAGAAGTCGTGATGCTTTTTTATATAACTTATCATAGGCAGCCTGGGTTATTTGCTTATTAAACCCAACATTTTCCATTGTGCTTCCAATCAATAAGTGCCCATCAAGTCTTGGAATCAGATACAGTTCTTTTTGGAGGAGAATAGACGGAATAGGTGGGGCATCAAATTTGTATAATAGCATTTGCCCTTGTATCGGGATGATATTGAGATTTAATGCGTATTTTCCTAGTATTTTTCTACTCCATGCTCCTGCAGTAATGATGTAGTCATCTGCAGAATAATTACCACTAGTTGTGCTGATAGACACAATGGACTTATTTTTTAGATTTAGTTTACTTACCTCACAAAATTCTTTAATCACGCCTCCTCGCTTAATTACTTCACGCTGAAGTGCGGCTAATAAGCGTGGGTTGCGAATTTGAGCAACATGAGGAATAAAGATTGCTTCTTCTAGAGCAGATTGGTGAATCGTACTCCAGAAAGATTTATGGTTTATTTCTTTCTTGATATTGTGTGAAATACACCATTGATGTGCTTTTACTGAATCATAGGGAGGTAGCACTAACATGCCGCATTCGTTGAATTCAGGGTCTATTTCTGTAGATAACGAGAGCTCGTTCACCCACTTGCTATATATGCTTGTGCTGTAGCCTACAAGCTGCGTAACAGGTTCAGAATAATCCCACGGGGCTAGGGGCGATAGGATGCCACCACCAGCCCAAGATGATTCTTGGCCTACTTCTCCTTTTTCCAAAACTGTAACAGAAAATCCCTCCTTAAGTAGGCGTACTGCTGATGTAAGGCCAATAATTCCAGCGCCAATAAGCAAGAATTGTGACATTTTTATTAGATGATTTTTCCGTTTTATTAAGTAGATGTCATTTTTTAATCAATTAAAGTTGATTTTTTAATAACCGTTACTTTGTGTGGATGAAGAATGAACGGGAATAATAATGCATTTAATTGTAAATGATGGTTTTACAACGTTGGAACTGATGATAACGCTCAGTATCTTAGCTATCCTGGCTTCTGTTGCTGTGCCAAGCTATCAGAGCATGATGGTTCAATCACGCTTGACGACCCAGACCAATGAACTTGTAACAACGCTTCACTTTACCCGATCTGAAGCAATTAAGCGAGGTTCAAGGGTGACGATTTGTAAAAGCAATAATGGAGCTAGCTGCACGACAGGGAGCAATTGGCACGATGGTTGGATTGTATTTACTGATACGAGTGTTTCAGGAACGGTCGATGGGACAGATCAGGTACTTCGAGTTTTTCCTGCGCTTAAAGGAAGTACACTAATGAGCGGTGGGAATTTTCAGAATTGGCTTTCTTATATGCCGAATGGCCGTGCGTTATCAGGTAATTTTCAGAACGATACATTTAGCTTCTGTGCTAGTACGAAAAGACGCGATGTTGTGATAAACGGTACAGGTCGTCCACAAATAGATAAATCGGTAGCGACATGCTAAGTGCCAATATAAAAAATCAAATAATTGCACAAAAGGGTGTAACGATGATCGAAGTGTTGGTATCAGTCATTGTTCTTTCTATTGGTTTGCTTGGCCTTGCTGGACTCCAATCCGCAGGACTTACTCATAACCAGAGTGCAAGTTTTCGTTCAACAGCAACGATGATGACCTATAGCATTCTTGATAGCATGCGTGCTAATCGAACTGAGGCGAGTAATGGTAACTATAACATTGCCTTAGGAGCAACTAAACCTACTGGCGATGCAACATACCAGAAGGATCTCAATAATTGGATGACTGAATTAGCATTAAGATTACCTACAGGGTTGGGATCGGTAAACGTGGATAACAATAATAATGTGACGATTACTATTCAGTGGGATGACAGTCGAGGCTCCATGGCTGCTCAGCAATTCATGATGGCTACTCGGCTCTGAGGTAAAAATGAAAAAAGCAATTAAACAGCAGTATGGTTTTACACTAATAGAGTTAATGGTTGCAATGACGATCGGACTACTGTTGTTAGGTGGTGTTATTACAATACTATCGTCTAGCCACCAAACATATAGAGTCAATGACGCATTGTCTCGGCTACAAGAAAATGCTCGCTATGCATTCCAGCTTCTATCGCGCGATATCCGCATGGCGGGATACTTAGGTTGTGTAGGTGATGGAGTACCTATTGTGAATACTTTAAACAATCCATCAGATTTCCTTTGGAAGCTAGGGCAACCCATAGAAGGATTTGAAGCAAGTAGTTCTTCGGCATGGACTCCTGCATTACCATTGCCATCAGGGACTATTCCCAGCCCGCTGGGTGGGAGGGATATCATTGTGATTCGGGGGGTAGATGGTACTGATGTTAAAGTGATTCAACATCCGGGCGGAAATCCTCCAGGATCGGCTGATTTGAAGGTTACAGTAGGCAGCGGCCTTCAAGATAATGATATTGTATTGGTTACGGATTGCCTCGCAGCGGCGGTTTTTCAAATCACTAATGTGAATACGTCTGCAAACCAAGATAATGTCGTTCATAACACTGGAAATGCAACTGCACCTGGTAACTCTACTAAGAACCTAGGAAAAGAATTTACGGGTGGGGAGTTGATCAAAATTTCTACACGCTCTTATTTTATCCGAATGAATTCTAATCCAACACCTTTTCCTTCGCTTTATCGTAAGGTAGGTGCGAGTAATGCTGAAGAATTGGTTGAAGGCGTTGAGGATATGCAGATCGAATATGGGGAAGATCTGGATGGTAACTCAACAGCAGATATTTATCGTACAGCAGACGCGGTTACGAATTGGGCTGAGGTTGTTAGTGTTCGAATAAGTCTTTTGATGCAGTCATTGGAAAATAATGTAGCCACTGATGCGCAAACTTATACGTTTAATGGAACCACAACAACACCCAATGATCGGAGATTACGCCAAGTGTTTACTACCGTAGTTACATTGCGCAATCGTACTTCTTAAAACAGATTGTTGAACATCATACAAATGAGAAATCAAGAAATATCAATGACTAATCAAAAAGGGGTAGTGCTTATCACGGGTTTGGTTTTTCTGGTCATGATGACTATTCTTGGTGTAACGGCGATGCAAAATACCGTTTTAGAGGAAAGAATGGCTGGAAATCTTCGTGATGAAAATCTTGCGTTCCAAGCTGCTGAGGCTGCTTTAAGGGAAGGCGAGCGATTCTTGGAACAAATAACGCTACCTACTTTTAATGGTTCTGATGGGCTTTATCATCATGCATCGTCTCCTGCGCCCGACCCAATGACATGGACAGGTTGGACGACTTCAGGAAAAGCAATAAGCACATCGATTACGGGAGCAGCGAGTCAGCCCCGCTATATTATTGAACAGCTTGTCAGTGTCCCCTTTCAGGGGAATAAAGGTAGCGCACAACAATCGCCAGTAACAAATATGTCTAATATGTATCGCGTGATTGCAAGGGGAGTCGGTGGTACAGATTCAGCAGTAGTCGTACTGCAAAGTATTTATCGTCGATAATTCAAAGGAGTGGCTTAATTGAAGAATCAAGTTTTTACGGGATTTATTATCGTATTGCTAATCTCCTTGCTAATTCCATATCGAGTTCATGCAACGCTGGCGTTATCAGATGTACCTTTATTTCTGACTACAGCGGTTGATTCAAATATTATGTTTACGCTTGACGATTCTGGATCCATGCAGTTTGAAATCATGCCAGAGGAGAAAATATACGGTGGGGTTGTTTATATGTTTCCACGTGCAGAGAGTATTTATAGTGGGAATGTTTATAGTAATGCTTCAGTAGATTTTGATTCAAATAACCCTTATGCAGTTGCATTGCGTTCCAGTTACGTTAATAAGATTTATTATGATCCAGCAATAAGGTACCAACCCTGGAGTAATGCAGATGGCTCACTGATGAGTAATGCATCAATTACCTGTGCACCCCATAATCCAACTAATACCGGTGTTGGTTGTAGGGATTTGACAACCAATAATACGGAAACAGCCAGTTGGTTAAATAGTGATGCTAGTCTTTCAACCTCATCTAAAACTTTTTATCCTGCGGTATATTATCTTTATCAGAGCGGGGCAATATTGTCGACGACTAGTTATACGAAAGTAGAAATTAAATCTTCGATTGCGACTTATACAGGTAGTATTGATCGCACTGACTGTGCAAGCGCGCCCACTTGTAGTTATGCAGAAGAGATTCAGAATTTTGCTAATTGGTATACTTATTACCGTTCTCGGATATTGCTTTCACGTGCAGGAATTGGCAAGGCATTTGCCGCACAAGGGAGTAATATGCGGGTGGGTTTCGGCGCAATAAATAAAGGTAATACCAGTATAGATGGGGTAATGGCTTATACCATTGTAAGGGGCGTTAGACCATTTACTTCTAGTAATAAGTCAACTTTTTTTAGCGATCTTTATAATCATCCAATTTATACGTATGGCACTCCACTTCGATGGGCTATCGATGATGTTGGCAGATATTTTCGACGAACCGATGATAAAGGCCCTTGGGGAGAGACACCAGGTTCAACCGGCGGGACACAATACGTGTGTCGTCAAAATTATCATATTTTAATGACTGATGGCTACTGGAACGATGGATTTTCAGGAGTTGGTAATGCTGATAATACAGAGGGTAGCTCAATCACCAACGATACACCCAATGCTGCTCCTGCATCATATAAATATATTCCGACGCTACCCTATTCTGATAGCTTTAGCAACACATTGGCTGATATTGCAATGTATTATTGGAAGACTGATCTGAGGACTGATTTAGCCAATAAAGTTCCCACAAATGGAAAGGATCCCGCTTTCTGGCAGCATATGGTAAATTTTACTGTTGGACTTGGAGTTAGTGGAACTTTATCTGAGCTACCATCAGGTGTTGGGAGTTGGCCAGATCCAACTGCTAGTGATGGCGCCAAAATTGACGATTTATGGCACGCGGCGGTAAATAGTCGTGGTGAGTTTTTTAGTGCTCAGAATCCTACTGCTTTTGCAACCGGTTTAAGCCAGGTTCTAAGTAATATTTCAGCTAGAACGAGCTCTGCAGCAGCTGTAACAACTAATACAAGTCGGCTTAACTCGGGTACTCGTATCTATCAAGCTAAGTTTAATAGCAGTGATTGGAGCGGTCAGTTATTATCCTATAATTTGAATTCCGATGGTTCCATAGGAGCTGTGCAATGGGAAGCGTCCGCGGTTATGCCGAACCATTCGAGTCGAAAAATTTTTACGCATGATGGAACCAATGGAATTGCATTTACAACGAGTAATTTTTCTTTATTAACCAGTTCTCAGCAGAATGCCTTAAATACAAATATCGGTGGGGTTAATGATGGGCAAGGTGCTAATCGAGTTGCTTGGTTGAGAGGAGATAAGTCGACAGAATTAGCACAAGGGGGAAGTTTTCGTAATCGGAGTGCAGGAATACTCGGTGATATTATCAATTCCGATTTGTTTTTTGTTAGGTCATTAAATTTTGGCTATGATGGCCTCGTTTCAGGAACGCCAGGTCAAACCACTTATTATAATTACGTTCAAGCAAATGAAAGTAGAACTCCTGTTATTTATACAGGAGCGAATGATGGAATGCTGCATGCTTTTAATGCTGATACAGGCGTTGAGCTTTTCAGTTATGTACCAAGTTCAGTTTATTCAAAATTAAGTTCTTTGACATCACCGAACTATACACATCGCTATATAGTGGATGGCAATGCGTATGCCGGAGATGCGTATATAGGAGCGACACCCTCGTGGAGAACTATTTTATTAGGAACGACTGGTGGGGGGGGTAAGGGAATTTTTGCGCTTGATATTACTGATCCAACTAATTTTTCAGCTTCTAATGTTCTCTGGGAGTTTACAGATGCCGATCTCGGTTATGTGCATGGTCAGGCAAAGATTGCTATTTTGAATAATGGTGATTGGGTTGCGATTATCAGTAATGGCTATAATAGTACGAGTGACAAAGCTTTTTTGTATATAGTTAATCTACAAACTGGGGCACTGATTAAGAAAATTGCAACTAACAGTACAACTAGTAATGGATTATCTGCACCCGCGCTTGTGGATACCAATGGCGACAAAATGATCGATTATGTTTATGCGGGAGATTTGCAAGGTAATGTGTGGAAATTTGATATTTCGCATACGAATACATCGCAATGGGATGTGGCATATGGTAGTGGTGGAACCAAATATCCGTTATTTACAGCAAGGAACTCGAGTAATCAGGTACAACCAATTACATCTCCACTAGAAATTGGAGTGCATCCGAATGGTGGTTTTTTTATTTATTTTGGAACCGGTCAATTTATTGCATCCGGTGACAATACCAATACTCAAGTTCAGACTTTGTATGGTATTTGGGATAATGGTACGAGAATAAGTGAAACGAATCGTAGTACATTGCAGCAGCAGACGATTGAAACTCAAACAACATCTTCGCCATTCAGACGAACTGTCTCTACAAATGCGGTTAACTGGGCGAGTAAGCGAGGGTGGTATATGGATTTATTGAAACCTCCCAGTTCAAGTAATCAAGGAGAACGCTCTATTGTCATGCCACTCCTTAATTTTGGAAGAATCTTGTTTACAACTCTAATTCCTTCAAGTGATCCTTGCGCATCCGGTGGTAGCAATTGGGTGATGTTATTGAATGGTGAAACGGGAGGGATGTTAACAGCACCTCATTTTGATACAGATAAAAACGGTCTACTGAACAGTAGCGATCAAATTATTGCTGGTGTAGGATCTGATGGGGTTCGAAGTGAGTCGGTTGCGATTAGTGCAGGTAACTTGCTCCATTTGATCGCAGGGACAACGACCGGTTCGGTTGAAACAATTACGGTTAGTGGAAATCCACTGACTCCAAGACGTTCTTGGCGGCAAATTCAGTAGATTATTGCATCACAAATTTTTTAATAAGAACTTGATCTGAGTTTAAATTGCTCATTTGGGAGAAATAATGAATTCCATTTATCGTCATCGTCCTAACTTTTTTACAAAGAGACATTTTTTGTGTTCAGGTTTTACCTTGATAGAACTAATGATCGCAGTAGCGGTACTCGGTATTATTGCAGCGGTTGCACTTCCATCCTATCAAGACCATGTGCGCCGAACAAATCGTGCTGAAGCTAAAAGTATTTTGCTCGAGATGTCACAATTATTGGAACGGAACTATACAACTGTGAATCGGTATGATCAGAAAAGTGATGGGACTGGTTTTACTTTATCAACAACACAATCTCCCAAAACTGGGACTGCAAAATATACGATTCAATTTGCAGCAGGTTCACTTACTCAGAATGCCTATACTTTACAAGCAGTTCCGACTGGATCAATGACCGGTGATGCATGTTCAACATTGATACTGACGAATACTGGTGTAAAAGGGGTAGGAGCTGGCGCTACTCTAGATGCGGCTACCTGCTGGCAGCGTTAAGAATGATTCTTTTGTTATAAAAATTACCCTAATTTGATCAATAATCGCCCCAAAGAGCCTGGATACTTGCTAGTGCTGCTAAACCAGCGCTCTCAGTTCGCAACGTTCTTTGACCGAGGCGAATCGGTATAAATCCTGTAGTAATTGCTAGCTTTTCTTCTGAGAGTGTTAAACCACCCTCAGGTCCTACCAGTAAAATAAAAAAATCTTTGTTGTTGGGTTGGAGCTCTGACAATTTTATTTGAGCTGTTTGTGTGAGCATTAATTTGGTTGATGATGTAATTGAACGATCAGTTTGACTGTTTTTAAATTGGCTAAGCCAGTCAGTATATGAAACTAATGGCAAAAGCTCAGGTATTTTATTTTTTCCGCATTGCTCACAAGCCGAATGGATGATTTGTTGCCAGTGTTCGGCTCGTTTTTTAACTTTTTCTCCATGAAGATGAACGATGCAACGATTTGTCATAATCGGTTGGATGCGATTAACACCAACTTCGACTGCTTTTTGAATGATCCAATCCATTTTTTCATTTGTACAAATA
>SSFW01000012.1 GCA_008015595.1 Nitrosomonas sp.
ATCTAACAGTGTCGGTTCATTAGCGGCAATACCTTTAAGGGTTAGTACTGTGCCTTCATCAAGGCGCAATAAGATGTTATTGGGTAATAAAAGTGAAGCACGGCTATTGGCACTCACTTTGATGCGGCTTCCTTCGCATAATGGCTGCATTTGATCGACTAGTTGCCATTGACCAGTTCCTAACACATCGATCCATAACTCGCCTTGTACTGAAGCGAGTTGTGCAAGCGACTGACTTTTACAGATTCCGAGTTGCGTTTCTGCAAAACATTTATGAGAGAAAAAAACAAATAGCTGTAGAAATAAGAAAGATAGGAGCGATTTAGAGCAGAGCTTGCGATAGGAAATCATCATTAAGATTTTCTTATTATGTTTAAAGCCGCTTTTGATTTCTCTTTACTGCTTATTAACCATTTTAGTGATATGGTTAGCAGTATATGACAAGATAATCATTTCTACCAAGTACTTTCCATTAAGGAAATCAAAACCATTTATACGCATATTCTCCTGATTTTATGAAAAATGTATTTTGATTTAGATCAAATGATCCAAAGTTTCATGGCAAATTGGAGCCAAAATTAAAGCATTTCGAGCGAACCTAATAAAATGTATGGTATAGAAGCAGGTAACTTTTTCTGTGATCTATTTCACATAGAGCGCGTGATTTTTGTATACTCCACGAAATAGAAAACAAATTAATGTCATGGAAACGATTGATTTATTAAAAAGTAACGAGTTATTCAGCAATTTAGGGGATGCTGAATTAAAGATTGTCGCGGAGTTAACCAAAGTCAGAACGATTCCTCGAAATACTTTGCTCATAAACGAGGGCGATGCATCTGATGCAATGTATCTAATCAAAGAAGGAAAAGTTGATGTTATCGTCACCAATGAAAATGGTGAACAGTTTGTGTTATCGACGTTAAAGCAAGGAGATAATTTTGGCGAATTGTCTTTGCTGGATGATCATCCGCGCTCAGCGAGTATCATAACATTAGAAAAAAGTGTCTTTATTGTGCTGCACAAAGCTGACTTTCTGCGTCTCATTGAACACAATCATATGATTGTTAAAGGCGTTATAAGCTATCTCTGTCAGCGAATTCGTTTTATAACCTCGATTGCCCAAAGCATGGCACTACTCGATGTTTATGGTCGATTATGTAAATTGCTTCATGACCTTTCGAAACGTGACGAAACGGGCAAATGCATTATTGAATCTCCATTGACCAAACAAGCGATGGCATTACGCATTGGTTGTAGCAGAGAGCATGTCAGCCGAATCTATAATGGACTCGTTAAAGGGGGTTATATTATTGAAGAAAAGGAAAAAGATAAAGACAGGGTCATTATCGACAAAAAATTACCTCCTGCTTGGTAATTGTACGTGATGTAATTACTTGCCTTCTAAAACAACGGCACCATCCCAGTTTGAAGGTTCAAATTGCTGATACTGTTGTGCATGCGCCAAGTAAAATTCTGTTGGACCATCACTCCCATAACGATTCAGAATGCTTTCGAAGATAGTTTCTGATTGTTTCCATTGACCTTGCTGAAATAACTTTAGGCCTTCCGAGAATTTCTCATAACATGGGTAACTCGGATGAGTCGATATTTTACCCACCCCAATAATTTCTACTAACGCCGTGGGTTTCTCTTTACCAATCAAACGAAATATGCCTACTGGCCTAAAAATAATATCCGTCAAACCATCAACGATAGTACTTGTAGCGAGAATACGCGTTTTGAGATATTTGTTAACACCTTCTATTCGGGAAGCGGTGTTAAGTGCATCACCAAACGGATTATAAAACAGGGACCCCGCAGATCTAATGCACATGAGATTGATACTGCCTTCGTTTATTCCGATGCGAGTGGGCAACGCGCCCAATTTAGAACTATCGTTAAACTTGCTGACTTCCTGTTGCATTTCCAGTGCGGCAACACAGGCTGCATATCTTAGCGTAGCGATAGGTCGGTCGATCCATATCGCCATCATGGCATCACCCTGAATATTTGCAATATAGCCTTTATTGGCTGCAATCGGTTGTCCCAACATTTGGTAATAGGATTTTAGCAATTTCTCTAAGTTTCCCGTCGTTTCCAATCGCTGCGCCGTTTTCGTATAACCTTGTATATCGGTAGCAAGGCAAATGCTTGACACATGCTGCCGTTCAAACGATTCTTCTTTGGTATCCCACAATTTTGGTAAATGGGGGACTAAATCAGCCCATTGAGGGAAAACTTTCTTGATGAATTCATAGATATATTTCCTTTCACGCAATAAATCGCTTATCTGCCAAACGAGGTAAATAGCGTAGCTCCCTAGTAATTGCCAAAAGGGGGTAACAATTGGTAGCCAAATGGCATTATGAAATTGATAAACACTAAATCCGATATAAGCGCAGAATCCGGCCAAGCTGACTGAGAATCCAACAAATCGTCCCAATAAAACAAGTAGTAGACTAATGCCAATACCAAAACAAACAATAATTAATATTGGGGGGATTGGTGTTTCAATAAATTGATCATTTAATAGATTGGAAAATTGCGTGGCTAAAATTTCTACACCCGCCATTCTTCCAGTTTGATCATCCGCAAAAGGGGTTAGGAAAAAATCAGCTTTCCCTTGTGCAAAAAGGGTATTTGCTTTACCGATGAATACTACCCTGCCGTGTAGACCTTCAACCTGACCATTATAAACATCCTTGTAAGATAGGGTTCTTATGCGCTTAGGGGGTCCATAATAATTCAAATAGCGCGTATCGCTGCCACAGATAAGCTGCTCAAGTCTATTTTTAAAATTTGAGTTGCTTGATTCATTCAACGTGAATTGCTGTGGATCAACTTTGCAGCTGGCTCTTTGTTCTGCGAGCCAAATAGATGCGGTTTGATGCGTGGGAATGATATTGTTTAATCGCCCTTCGCGACGCAAGTAATTCATCCAAGCAACTAGCGGTAGGCTCGGATGCTCAGCCAGCACATCAAAAAACATCCATACTTCTTGAATGGTTGGATGTTGTAGTTGATCGGGAAGATAGAATGGCGCTCGGTCTAATACTGCATCAGAAATAACATCTGTAGGAGGAATTTTACGCAAACCGGTCAACATTGCATCAATTTGATCAGACCCGTTTTCTTTGTCGATAAAGGGTAATCGATGACTATTGGAGCAGTCATCTCTTCCAGAGAACCTATTTTCTGTATTTGATAATATTATTTTTTGGATACACTCACTCACTAATACATTACCTGCATGCCGCATAGCATCCGCCAGCAATTGGTCTTGTTCTGGAATGAATTGAATGAATTGCAAATCAAAGATGATTAGTTTTACCGATTGTTTCTGGAGTTCCTGTATCAGCTTCGCGTGAAATTGCCGCCATTGGATCAATTGCTCTTGATTGATACCCGAGTCTGTTTTTGAAAAGAAAGCTTCGGATGGTTCATCCATGGCTACTATGACCACCTCTTCCGGTGGAGCAAGGGCACCGCGAATCATGAAAAGTTTATTTAAACCAAAATCCCTTTCTACATCGGTAACGAAGTAGATAACGCTCCCTAAAAAAATGGACAGGAATACAATCAGACAAAAAAGTGTCAATTTCTGCTGCATCGGTTCTGATGGTTAGTTAATCACAATAATAGCTTCAAGTAGACAAAGCTGCTTTAAATATTTTTAACGCTCGGTCCCGCGCAACCGCATGATCAACGATAGGTTTTGGATACTGTGGTGTTCCTAATTCTGGAACCCACTTTCGAACATAGCGCTGGTCAGGGTCAAACTTTTCTGCCTGGAGCATAGGATTAAAAACTCGAAAATAGGGAACTGCATCACAACCTGAACCGACCGTCCACTGCCATCCCCCATTATTTGCCGCCAAGTCAAAATCCAGTAGTTTTTTAGCAAAATAGGCTTCACCCCAGCGCCAATCGATCAATAAATGCTTGGCTAGGAAGCTTGCTGTAATCATGCGCACTCGGTTATGCATAAAGCCTGTGGCATTGAGTTCTCGCATCCCTGCATCGACAATTGCATAACCGGTTTGACCCTTACACCAGGCAGAAAACTCGGTTAAATCAGTCCGCCAAGGAATGTGATCATAGGCTGGCTTGAATGATTTTGTTGCCACATGCGGAAAATGCCATAGAATCATGTGATAAAAGTCCCGCCAAATTAACTCATTGAGCCATTTTTCATTGATGGCTATGGCTACTTGTACCAGCATACGAATACTCACCGTTCCAAAACGCAAATGGACGCTTAAACGGCTCGTACTATCGATAGCCGGAAAATCGCGTTGCAGGTGGTATTTTTCAATTACCGATCGTTTGATCGTTCGCTCAGGAAAAACAATTCCCGACTTTCCGAAGCCCAAGTCAGATAACGTTGGAAATTTCAAGGGGGCTATTTTCTTGAAATGATCAAATAGGTGCCTAGTATCATAATTTTCAATATGAGAGGGTGTGAGGGTCGCTTTCCACTTCCGACTGTAAGGGGTATAAACCGTGTAAGGTGAGCCATCAGCTTTGATGATCTCATCACGATCGAAGATTACTTGGTCTTTATAGGTCTTGAAAGCGATTTCTCTCTTGGCCAGGATTTGCTGCACTTCGTTATCCCGCTGCCGGGCATAAGGTTCATAATCGTGATTGGCATAAACCGATCGCGGACTAACCCGCTTAAAAAACTCGGTTGGATTACCATGGTAAACAAATAAAGAAGTCCCTAATTTTTCTAGGGCCGCTTTCAAGATTAGGAGTGACTGCAAAATAAATTCAACGCGAGCATCTTTCTTATCTTCTAACCTTTCAAGAATCACGGTATCAAAAATAAAGAGCGCTAATACGGTTGAATTTTCATTGAGCGCATGAAACAAACCCGCGTTATCTTCAAGACGCAAGTCTCTCCGCAACCAGAAAAGTGTTGTAGATGAATCAATGATCTTCTCGGGAGCTTCTCCGATGAAACGTTGCAATGTATTTCCTTTAATATCAGATCGTTGCAGTACCAGGTAGCTGAGTTTTGCTAAGCAAAATTGCGATAACGATTACTTCATGTTATTAATGGTTTCATTCCTTTATTTAAGGAATGCAGTGAATCTACTGATTTTAAGCGTAGCACAATGTCGCGTACTATTACCAATTCCAACCGTACTGATTTTTTTCAAACTGGTGAAACGACTAAGCATCTGGTTCTTAATCTTTTGTAGCGGACTCGTATTCCTCGCGAGTATCCTTTATTTTTCTCGCTATGCCTTACTCGAAACGCTGTTAATTCATCAGTTACAAGCCAAAAATGTTCCGCTGCAGTCATTCACGATTGACAATATTTCTCTCAATCAAGTATTGATACGAGATTTATCACTCGGCACCCATGAAGAACTTCAGATCGATCAGATTGATATTAATTGGAACCTCATTGATCTTCTCAAAGGAAAACTCGATACTTTTTCATTAAAGGGCGTTACTATTTGGCTTGATTTCAGTGGTCAGCAGCCCGTGCTAGGATCACTTCATCCTCTGCTTGATTCCCCCAGTAGTGATAAAAACGGCCATGTAACCATACAGCTTCCTGTAATCGCAAAACTACAAGCGGATATTGATTTTCGCTCGGCTCAAGGAAATTTACGCCTTAACTTATCTGGCAAGATTAATCAACGCGAGGCCCTAACTCAGTCAGCCGTCATCGAATTTGGATTGAATGGTTTTTCGATAAAAACAAACGGGCAATTCAACGTTACTATCGATTCAACTCAAACGATCCAAGGTCTTATTGCCATCGCTGACGGTTCGATCAATCGGCCAGATTTGGAGATTGCAAAAATTAGCGGAGAAACTACGTTCGCATTATTAGCGATGCAGCTTCGTCAGTTCAAAGCCGAGCTAAATTTAGATGAGATTTTGTTCCCTGAAAATCAGCAATCAATCGTGCAAGCATATAAGCAAGCATCGCTTGATCTCCAACTTATAGAAAACCATATTCAGCTCACTGGCACATTATTAACTACTAATAATGTGCCAGTGCTAGATATTCAAATAACCGCCAACAAACCGCAAGATAGTAATGATTTCGATATCGCCATGAATGCGAGTGGGCGACTAAGCTACCTACCTTGGAATCTAGGGGGTAGGGAGCAACCAAGCTCAGGGACATTTTCCTTGGGATTACAGGGATCAGGTCAGATTCCTTCCAATGTATCTCAGTCCGGTGATTCAAGCTGGTTAGAAAAAATTCAGTTTGAGGGCAATGCACAGCTTGATTGTCAAGCTTTAAGCTATGAAACGAAGCTATTGAATCTCAGCGGCAGCCTGGGTTTTAAAGTCGCAATAAATAAGGGAATGGGTCAAGCCAATTTAACACCGGATAGCATTATTCAATTAGGCAGTGCAGACCCAGATTGGTTAACTCAATCCGGCTTACCGCCTGCTTTGAGTAAGGATTTAGCGAAAGGCGGAACGCTGCGATTTAATCAAACCAAACAAGATCAACTTTCCCAGGTCAACTGGAAACTACAATCTAAACAGGTTGATATTAGGCCTCAGCTTTTTGCCTCACTTCGTTTTGCAAAAACACGTGCAGATTTTATGGGCCATGGACAAGTTGAACTCAAGCTGAATGAATCAAAAGCAGCGCACGGAGTAATCGATTCTTGGAATAGCAATTTTAACTTATCCACCCAAATCGATCATATGGATTTGGGATCACTGACCGTCCATAAAATGCTCATGAATATTCCGATGAGAACCTCAGCTCATGGTAAAAACTGGAGTGTTGCCTTAACCGAACCGGGTCAGATTCGATTCGGTCTTAGCGATAAAACTAAACAATTCTCTATCAAGCAACCACTGCATTTAGTCATTTCTCAACTAGACGTTGATGCGAAACAGCGTATCGATGACTTTTCGATAAAGCACCAGATTAGCGCCACCCTTTCGCCATTTTCAGCCTGGGTGATGCCCCAAACAGAGCCGATTGAAATAAAAATCCACCCAGGAAGATTTGCTTTAAGTGGGCAACTGGATAAAAACCAGCCCTATCAGGCTGAAGGAAAATGGACTGGCGCTACGGCACTCCTCCCTCAATCTCAGATCAAATTAGAAAATATTGTGGCTTCCCTTTCGCTTGGCACCAAGAAACGCGCTCTTGCGCAGCTCGCGATTGGCAAGCTATATCACCTTGCAGATACTCCATTCTTTGCACCGCATACCCTCTCAGCAACTATTAACGATAAAACGAAGGGAAAGCAACACATCTATACACTTGATGTATCGGGTGGTTTACCAAATCTAAAATACTTTCACTTCAAAGCAGAACAGAATCTGGACAATGGCTTTGGTAAGCTTAAATTCAATTTAACTCCCATTCACTTTATACCTGGGGGCACCCAGTTATCAGATCTTCTTCCAGGGCTTGGACAAATAACCGATATGCAAGGCGTGGTTCACGCCCATACTCAGGTCGATTGGTCTAAAAAAGGGGTTCAGAAAAGCGGTGGTGCTATTGTCGCAGACAATCTATCGTTTACCCATCCTACTTTTAGCATAGCAGGACTGAAAACTCGCATTGATTTCGACCAGCTATTACCGATCAACACACCGCCTCAGCAGCAAATCCATATCAAAACCATCGATGCTGGTATTCCATTAAGTGATTTGAACATTATTTATCAAATCGAAAGCAACCGTAATAACCAGCCTCGGATAAAGCTTGAAGATACCCAGTTAGCTATTTTGGACGGAATTTTAACGATTGAACCGGTAACAATCGATCCCCTCTCAAGGGATACCAAAATTACCCTTACCTTGAATAATATCAATCTCAAGCGTTTTTTTGACTTTATTCAGATTGAAGGGCTAGCGGGAGAGGGTCGCTTGGATGGACGAATTCCTATTCTTTTGACGGACAGTCGAATCACCATCGATAAAAGTCGTCTGATGGCTAAATCTCCAGGAGTATTGCGATTCCAGTCTGAAAAGGCCTCACAGATGCTTGCAAATGCCGGTACAGAAATGAATCTTGTCCTCGATGTGTTAGAGGATTTCCATTATTCCGAATTATCGTTATCCATTGATAAATCAGCAGAACATGATCTAGTGGCTACGCTTTCATTACTCGGTCAAAATCCGGCAGTCAAAGAAGGACAAATGATACGGCTCAACATTAATTTGGCGAGTAATTTAGACAAAATTCTCAAGGCAATTAGTTTAGGCTATAACGTTTCCAATGAGATTTTAAAAGATTTGTTCAGATAAGATTAAGTTTGAACGACCTACAATAAAAACGATGAGTCTGATATGCTCACGGCAATTCGAGTGAAATGCGGCTCTAAGCATAACTTTATTAAAGGAGTGCAATCATGCACAACATAATACGATTGGGAGATCAAGTCTTAGCGGTTGCATCGCTGTCTTTGTTTGTAATGATGATCGTGGCGTGTACACCGACCGTGAAGGTCGAGTCGCCACAAGAGCCAATTACGATTAACCTCAATATCAAGCTTGATGCCGATATTCGGGTAAAGCTCGAAGAAGAAGCCAAAAAAGACATTGCAGCCAATCCCGATGTTTTCTAAACATATTGCGCTTGATAAGGAGAATGATATGCCCCCATTGCTAGAAAAAATCACAAAAATAAATGTGCCAGGAATCATCAACAGCATCCTATTATTAGGGCTACTCTATGCCTTCCCAGCTTGGTCAGATAATCTGGAGCGACTTCGCGCATCTGGAATGATCGGAGAAAGTGCAAGCGGTTTCGTTGTGGCACGCGATCCAAGTGCTCAAGGAGAAGTAGAGGCAATCAATGCCAAACGGAAAGCGATTTATCAAGAAAAAGCCGCAGCGCAAGGCGTTAGCGCTGATCAGGTCGGAAAAGTCTATGCATCAGAACTTTTCAAAAAAGTTCCAGCAGGAACTTGGATTCAATTGAATGGGCAATGGGTAAAAAAATAACCGCTTACGTTCGGCTCATGTTGTTCTGGAATTCATGCCGTTAATTCATTCAATTACCCAATAATTCAGTTTACTCAATAAAACAAGCATGATACGTGAGAACTTGATTAAGGCTTTGATAGCAATTGGTGTGTTTGTCGTTCTCATGGCAGCACTCGGCTTTTTATTTGAAGACGAGCTAGCCACTGCCACAAGCTGGGTTGTAGAACGTATTGGCTTCGCTGGTCTGTGCATGATCTTGCTTGTTACCGATACGTTTGTAACGCCGTTTCCTCCCGATATCTTGCTCATTGTAATCGCGAAGAGCTCACTTTCCGAACAATGGCCTTTTTATGTTCTGATACTGAGTATGGTTTCAGTTTTTGCCGGCATGCTAGGATGGGGAATTGGTCGTTGGCTAGGCCATTTTCAATTTGCGAAGCGCTTATTTGGCGAATTCAAAGATGAACATCGCGAATTTATTCGACGATATGGTTTTTGGGCAGTTGTGATCGGTGCTATCACACCGCTACCCTTCTCGGTAACATGTTGGGCATCCGGTGTAATGGGTTTACGCGCAGTAACCGTTTTTTCAGCAGCAGCCTTATTCCGGATACCCCGTTTCTTTATTTATTACTGGATAATCGCGTCAACAAGTCAGTGGTTCTAATCAACGTAAATACATTTCGTTAACTAAATGGCGACTGTATTGAAATGGGGCAGTTTAATTGCCTTATAGTTGAAGGCTTTGATTTGGTAATACGTCGGTTCAAAGATTTTATATTTGACAATATCTGCAGGCGAAACCTCGCTGACATTGATATCTTCCGGAAGAATACCAGCAGCCTTTAAACCCGCAGCAACTAATTCTGAACAAAACATTTGCGATAAATTTTCTTCGCTGCGTGTAATGCCGATCCGATCCAGAAAATCAAAACCCGCTTTCGGCATGTTTTTATAATCATAGCCTTTACCGACTTGCTCCTGTAAGAACGATTTCATTTTTCCAATATCAGCTTTCCTTCGAATTTCAGCTGACAAACGGGCAATCCAAATATCCCCTTTATAAAATGGAATGGAATTCGAAAATTGACTAATAATGACGCCTTCTCGCTCAGGATACATATCGCCTTCAGAGGCCTCAACGAATGAGATCCGATCATTCTCACGAATGATCGACGCAACATGGGAAGCAGGAAATCGGGTCACCAAACGGATAATTTTCGACATCCGGTATTGCCCCCCGAAGACGACGATATCCCCAGTATCAAGCTCAGCACGTATGTTTTTATAACTTACGGCCACTGGATATTCTTTAAATTGATCCCGAATCATTATGCCTCCCTCTTTTGTTAGGCTAATAACACTATCAGCATGGCTGGAAAGTATCAAAGATGAAATACAAAGTCAAAATTAAACCCTTATTTGCGTCAGGGCAATCAAATAATTGATCGGTATTACTTATAAATGTTGGTCACATCATTATTTTTCTAATGATGCAATGCTTAACTTCCTGAGATTCTGTGTGAATCTGTTGTGAATAAGTGACAAAGCTATTTTTATTTTTATCAAGCTGTTGCTGAATTTCTTATCGATGGCATGTAGCCTAGAAGCGTCAAATCACTATTACTTATTTCAGTCAATTTATCAAATAATCACTCAACCAATTGTTTCTAATAGAAAATAAAATACTGGCATAGTTACTGCTAAGGTTATTTTACTCAAATAACTTGAGTGCTGGTGCAATGGTATTGCATTGAGCTACTTTCTTTAACGCTCGCATAGGAATTTTGACGAGCATTTCATCTAGGAGTATTTCAGTTATGACTCAAGCAAATGCTTATGAACAATACATGCTCGAACTCATCAATATCGAACGTGCCAAGGTCGGCTCACAACCGCTTGCCTTTGATGGCGATTTAAACGAATCGGCTGAGAACCATAGTACCTGGATGATCGCTACTGATACTTTCTCACACACGGGTGTCGGCGGTTCCAGTCCTGGAGACCGTATGAAAACTGCTGGTTATATTTTTTCTGGATCTTGGAGCTGGGGAGAAAATATTGCTTGGATGAGCACACGCGCACCAACTGGCCTTCAGGACGAGGTGCTACAACTCCATACCATGCTGATGAATTCTTCAGGCCATCGGGCTAATATCCTGAATAATAATTTTCGTGAAATAGGGGTAGGATTCGAAGTAGGCCAGTATCAGGCTTATGAAGGCGCATTTGTAACTCAGAATTTTGCCAAGACGAATACCAATCCATTCTTGACAGGCGTAGCATTCGACGATCGGGATGATGACTTGCGCTACGATATGGGCGAAGGATTAAGCAATTTTACCGTCAGCGCAAAAAATAACACTACCGGTGCGATTACCACAACCCAAACCACACTTGCTGGTGGATATGAATTGGAATTGGCTGCCGGTAACTACACGATCAGCTTTTCTGCGCCTGGCTTTACGACAACAACGAAACAGGCTTCGATTAGCACTAAGAATGTTAAACTCGATCTCATCGATCCCGTTGGCAGCAACACCATCAACGGAACATCTGGTCCGGATACATTACAAGGAACTACAAATAGCGATATTATCTTTGGTAATGGGGGTAACGATATCATAAACGGTAACGCAGGAAATGACCGGATTGATGGAGGAACTGGTAATGATCGGATAATCGGTGCAAATGGATCAGATACGCTAACAGGTGGTAATGGACAAGATACTTTTGTGCTCAACACGCCGATTTCAGGAGGAGTCGATAGAATTAGCGACTTCTCATCGCTAGACGACGTAATACATCTAGCGCGTAGTACATTCTCGGGATTATCTACTGGCCAATTGCCGATTGCTGCATTTCATATTGGAACGGGCGCACATGATAATACAGATCGTATAATTTACAATTCATCAACAGGCGCACTTCTTTACGATGCGGATGGTCTGGGTGGAACAGGCTCTCAGCTGTTTGCACAGCTTTCACCCGGCGTCATAGTTACCAACACTGATTTTTATATCATCTAAGGCGTAGTCCCTCAGCTTAGGCAATATGTTTTACTAAACTGGGGGAAAAAATTGAATTCTATTTATGAAATAACTCGACAGGCCTACATTGATGATTACCAATTACGAACTTGCCCACTATCAAGATGAATAAAATTAGAACCTGGATAATAACCAACACCACCCACCTGCATTGACAATGCCGCCTTCCTGACATCAGAAAGCGAGAATTCTGGCAAGCGGATATCGATTGCTTTACCTTGCATATGTAGGCTATGTTTTGCCACACCATATCGCTGTGCAGCTAACAACCGGTTGGTCTCAGGCGATCGATAACCTGAAACAACCTGAAACTCTTTCTTTGCACCCAACAAGCGGTGCAAAAGTTGAACCATATCAAGTAAACGAACATCGATCGCATGCCGCTTTCCAGTGCGATGATCTCTTAGTACGTTATCGATTTCTCTAAGTGCACCGTTAATATATCGTCCTTTTTCCCAGTAAACTGCTTTAACTTTCTCTCCAGTATGCAGGTTATGAAATGAAATCTGCCTTATACCTGTCTTTTTCGTATAATTTGCATAAGCTGCTTGAGGCAACACCAATCCAATACAAGCCCCTAAACCCGCTTTAATAAAGAACCTTCGATTAATACCAGAATTGATTGGTTGTTCATCGTCATTAAAAGGCCTCTCTAAAAGCATCTTTAACCCTCCAGTCTAAAATCAAAACTTATAGCCAAAAACTACCAGCGAGCGTACTCTAATAGCCGCTTATCACGTCCATAAACATCTTCAGCGAAATGAATATGATCTTGGTCGTCTACCCAAGCTGTTAAATAAGTTAGGTAAATTGGCACACGTTTTGTTAAATTGATGGTGATTGTCTCACCACTGTTAATTTTTTCAGTTAGATTAATTCCAGAATTATTTCCATTTAAAGCAAATCTTGCCAGTTCCCAAGGCTTCTCTAAGCGAATGCACCCTGAGCTAAATGTTCTAACATCTTTTTGAAACAATTGCTTTGAAGGCGTATCATGTAAATATATGCTAAAAGGATTCGAAAATAAGATTTATATATCCTAATGCATTTTTCTTGCCAGGATTTTGTCTTAAAACATAGGGAAATCCCCCTTTTATTGAATTCCAGTTAATTGAATCCGGATTAATTGGCACATTTTCATGTCTGGAAAAAACTTTTATTCCTTGAGAAGCAAAATATGCAGGATTTTGCTGTTGCTTGGGTAGTAAGTCTTTTACAGCAATACTCTGAGGTACATTCCAGTAGGGATTGAGTACCATTTGCGATAGCTGGCTATCGAAACTTGGAGTCGATCGATAATCTCGACCTACAATAATTCGCATTTCCAATACGTGCTTGCCTCCTTCAATTGCTGACAAATAAAACCCTGCAATGTTGATCATCACATGCCGCTCACCTAAGTTTCTTGGCATCCAACGCAAGCGCTCCATATTCGCTCGTATTTGTTGAATCCTTTGCTTAGGGGTCCTATTCAACGCAATGATAGTTTGTTTCCCAATGATTCCATCGGGATTCAAGCCATGTTGCTCTTGAAACTGCTTTACTGCTTCAACTAGCCCGGAATCATACCGTTCATTATCAATTTTGACAATACCATACTTAGGGTCATTCTGAATATTATAGAGCCGCAGGATACGCTTGCGAACGAGTGGTATGCTCTTATGCAAAGTATTTGGACGAATAGCCGCCGATTCTGGAATTGACTGCCAATTCTGCTGTTGAACCTCAAGATCTCGATATTTTGCCAATGCAGTTTTTAATAATTGATAGTGCAAGCTCTGAGGAGGTAGCTCAACTAAGGATCGTGCTAAATGATTTTCGCGAATTGCATCATTGAGATAATCTACAGGATCAAATCGGTGTTGCTCGATATGCCAGTCTGGATCGGCCTTTGAGGCGAGCAAACGACCACTTCTCAAATCCTTTGCCAGCATTAATAAAGACTGTATCGCTGTTAATTCTAATTCGAGTGAGGGTGAATCAACGCCATCTCGCTTTTGTAACTGAATAAGCTTATTTAACTCATAATCTTGATTATCCAATCCATGCTGTTCAGCGCTACCGATAAAAGAAATCACTTTATCAATACTGATTCCAGACGTGGAGCTTGATCCCCACCAAATCGGCTGATAGTCTCGTTTTGCATAGAAACGTTTCAACGTAGTCAAACTCGTTTCATTCGCTGTAGTAACGGGAATATGCGCTAATTTTTCCTGCAATACGAATGCATTTGCTTGAGCGAAATGATTACCCGTTGTAACTAGCAATAACATCAAAATACTGATTAAGTACAACAGTGTCTTATAAGTAAATGCAATGCTAAAACGTAATTGCTGGAAACCCGTTATCCGTTCCATATCTTCTGGCTATAAAAAGGTAAGAATCTTTAAGATTCCAAATCACAACCCCAACACGATCACATTGATTCAAAATCGCGCACAACTACTGCTGATGTTGGATAAATCAAGACTTATTCGAAGTTTCAGCCTGATCAAGCCAGGTTTCTAATCCAAGCGTATTGAGCTTGATGTCAACTTTCAAAAGATCAAATATCGCGTCAGGAAGCAATTTACAACCATGCGCTTGTAAGCGCCGCTCTAGTAGCGCTTGCATCGCTTGCACCATATAGAGATGTCTTTCATTTTGGGTAACTGCACGATTTGCAATATGCACAAATTCATCAATTAGCGCATGCATTTGTTGCGCATGATGCGATAAATTGCCAATTCGGCTGTAATGTGCCAAATAAGCAAATTGAGGATGGTAACTCATGATGCGATCGATGGATGCATGAGCGGCATCAGGATCAAATTGAACGGGTGTCGTAGTAGGAAATACAAATTCTAGTCCATCAACATCCAATTCTCGGTAGGAAACCCCAAAGGTATCACCAGTAAAAAATGACTGGCTCTGTGCATCAAAGATGCAATAATGATGGCGCGCATGACCAGGGGTGTCTAGCAACAATAATTGTCTACCATTTAGCTCAACATAAGTCTCATCAGGCGCTTCCACTACCCGATCTGCATCGATCGGATATATCTCACCATAGAGTCGCGCAAATTCTGCTTCACCGTAAACTGCTTTGACACCCGCAATCAATTTGGCAGGATTTATCATATATTTCGCTCCACGCGGGTGGACTACTAATTGCGCGTTAGGAAGCAATCGCATCAATTCGCTTGCCCCACCTGCATGATCCAAATGGATATGCGTTAGAAAAACATAGGCTACGTTTTCAAGTGAAATCTGCTTGTGCTCCAGTACTGCGATAACACCAGGAATTGAAAATTTTGTTCCGGTATCGACGATTGCTGCGACACCCTTCTCAACGATCAAATGAATCGCTGCGCGTCCCGGTCGGTGATATTGGGCATCAATCGCACTGATCCCATGAGGAAAATCAATAGTATTTGGAAAATTCATAGAATTATTATTAAAAATCTTTATGTAACCAATTCACAAGAAAATTGGTCAATTGATTGATTGCTTTAATTGGTCAAGAATAGCTGGATTTTCTAGCGTCGAAGTGTCTTGCGTAATTTCTTCGCCTTTTGCAAGGGAACGAAGCAATCGCCGCATTATTTTCCCTGATCGTGTTTTAGGAAGATTGTCACCAAACCGAATTTCTTCTGGTTTTGCAATGGGGCCGATTTCCTTTGCTACCCAGTCACGAAGGATATGGGCGATTTCTTGGGCTTGCTCACCTTGCGGTGACTTTTCTTTAAGCACAACAAAGGCTACAACAGCTTCTCCTTTGATCTCATGCGGCTTACCAACGACGGCTGCTTCAGCAACTAATGGATTAGCCACGAGCGCGGATTCAATTTCCATGGTCCCTAAGCGATGTCCCGATACATTCAATACATCATCAATTCTACCCATAATCCAGAAATATCCGTCCTTATCACGATGTGCTGAGTCACCCGCTAAATAATAGCGCCCATCACCAATATCATGAGGAAAATACGTTTTCTTAAAACGCGCTGGATCACCCCATAGGGTTCGAATTTGAGAAGGAAAGGGACGTTTGATGACTAAGAATCCTCCTTTGCCTTGCTCAACATCATGACCCGCTTCGTCAACAATCGCTACACTGATGCCCGGTAGAGGAAATGTACATGACCCTGGTTTGAGCGGCATAGCGCCTGGTGTAGGGGCAATCATGTGGCAGCCCGTTTCCGTCTGCCACCAAGTATCGACGATGGGGCAACGTGATTGACCTACAACGGTGTAATACCACATCCACGCTTCCGGATTGATAGGCTCACCCACTGAACCAAGCAAACGCAGGGAAGACAAGTCATATTGTTTTGGTAAATCTACCCCCAGCTTGATCAAAGATCGAATTGCTGTCGGGGCCGTATAAAAGATTGTTACTTGATGATTTTGAATAATACGCCAGAAACGCCCTGCATCAGGATAAGTGGGAACACCCTCGAATATTACCTGTGTTGCGCCCACAGCGAGCGGGCCATACGCAACATAGCTATGCCCGGTAATCCACCCCACATCAGCTGTGCACCAGAAAATATCTGAAGGCTTATAATCAAAAATCCACTGCATGCTGACAATGGTTCCAAGTAAATAACCTGCTGAGGAATGTTGCACCCCTTTGGGTTTACCGGTAGATCCGGAGGTATAAAGCGTAAACAATGGATGTTCTGCATTCACCCATTCCGGATCACAATCGAGAGCCCTATCTTGGATCAACTCATGCCACCAAACATCACGACCATTTTGCCATGGAACGCTAGTACCGGTATGTTTATACACAATGACAGATTGAACGGATTCCGTATTGCCCATACTGATCGCTTCATCGACGGTCAATTTTAGTGGGTGTTGCTTACCGCCTCGAGTTTGCTCATCGGCAGTAATAACGGCAATCGCTCCCGCATCAACGATTCTTTCGTGAAGGCTTTTAGCAGAAAACCCGCCAAATACTACTGAGTGGATCGCACCAATTCGTGCGCAAGCTTGCATCGCAACGACCGCTTCAATGCGCATTGGCATATAAATGATGACTCGGTCACCTTTCTTGATATTCAATGCTTTAAGTCCATTCGCAAACTGACAGACTTGATGATAAAGCTCACGATAGGTGCAATGAGTTACTTTCCCATCATCCGCTTCAAATCGAATGGCTACTTTATCAGGCTGGTTTCTTAAATGGCGATCCAGGCAGTTATAAGAAATATTTAATTCACCGTCCTCAAACCATTTAAAAAAAGGAGCATCTGAATCATTGAGTATTTTGGTAAAAGGCTTGTGCCACATAATATGTTGCTTGGCTAACTTACTCCAGAAACCCAGATAATCATTTTCTGCTTCAGCACATAACGCGCGATAGGACTCATTCCCCGAAATATTCGCTTGCTGCACAAATTCAACCGAAGGCGGGAAAATGCGCGTTTCGTGTAACACGGATTCGATTGCAGCCATAAAATAATCCTTTTGATCCTGTTTTAATTAAATATCTATTGGAGTAATTGTAACATTCACATCCTTGGAATGAAGTAGGCGTAATTTCGCAAAAGCTGATGATCGAATCCCGACAAGTTATTTCTTGTTTAAGCGAGATAGGATAATATTCTTGTTCTTTTAGACGATTGAAAAATGAAGACCTTATACGACAAATTATGGGAAGCTCACGTAGTGCATGCAGAATCGGATAAACCCGATAGCACTGTGCTTTTGTATATCGATCGCCATTTAGTACATGAAGTTACTAGCCCTCAGGCATTCGAAGGATTGAAATTGGCCGGGAGAAAACCTTGGAGAACCCGTTCCATTTTAGCAGTTGCTGACCACAATGTTCCCACTACCAACAGAAAAAATGGTATCAGTGACCCCACCTCGCAATTGCAAATCGAAACCCTAGATCAAAATTGTGATGAGTTAGGAATTACCGAGTTTAAAATGAATGATCTACGTCAAGGAATTGTTCATGTGATTGGCCCAGAGCAAGGTGCAACGCTACCGGGAATGACCGTAGTGTGCGGTGATTCCCACACCAGTACTCACGGTGCATTTGCATGCTTGGCTTTTGGGATCGGTACCTCAGAGGTGGAACATGTACTCGCCACACAATGCTTGGTAGCTAAAAAGTCTAAATCAATGCAAGTATTAGTAGAAGGAGTGCTAGGTAAAGGCGTAACTGCCAAAGATATTGCTTTAAACATTATTGGCAAGATTGGAACAGCCGGTGGAACCGGCTACGCAATTGAATTTGCTGGAAATGCGATCCGATCACTCTCCATGGAAGGAAGGATGACACTCTGCAACATGGCTATCGAAGCTGGCGCACGCGCTGGAATGATTGCTGTCGATGATACTACGATCGATTATATTAAAGGTCGACCATTCGCACCCAAAGGCCAAATGTGGGAAAGTGCGGTTAACTATTGGAGAACATTAAAAAGTGATGAGGGTGCAGTTTTTGATTGTGTCGTAACAGTTAATGCCGCTGAAATCAGCCCACAAGTTACCTGGGGAACTTCTCCTGAAATGGTTACGTCGATCGAAGGCTCCGTTCCTGATCCCGAATCGATTTTCGATCCCAACAAACGTAATGATGTAGAGAGCGCGCTGAAATATATGGGCATCAAACCTAATACACCGATCCAAGCGATTTATCTCGATAAAATTTTTATTGGGTCGTGCACTAACTCACGTATCGAAGATTTGCGAGAAGCTGCATCAATTCTAAAAGGTAAGCGTATTGCGGACAACATTAAATTGGCAATCGTTGTTCCTGGCTCTGGTTTAGTGAAATCCCAGGCTGAACAAGAAGGCCTTGATCAAATCTTTCGCGCTGCCGGATTTGAATGGCGCGAGCCTGGCTGCTCAATGTGTTTAGCCATGAATGATGATAAGCTTCTGCCAGGGGAACGCTGTGCTTCCACGTCAAATCGTAACTTCGAAGGTAGACAAGGGCCTGGAGGAAGAACCCATTTGGTAAGTCCGGCGATGGCAGCAGCCGCCGCTGTCGCTGGTCATTTTGTAGATGTTCGTTTGATACACTAATGGTTAACTGACAAACCATGAAAAGGAGATAACAACCATGAAACTATTCATACTTTTATCAGCATTCTTGATGACGCTATGCCTAACGGGTTGCAATACGTTACAAGGTTTTGGTAAAGACATTCAGCGGGGCGGCGAAGCCATCGAGAGAACGGCTCAATAACATAAGCCATGAAAAAATTTACTGATTGTGATGGATTGGCCGTACCGCTTGATCGATCGAACGTAGATACCGATGCAATTATTCCTAAGCAATTCTTAAAATCAATTAAGCGCTCGGGTTTTGGTCAAAATTTATTCGACGAATGGCGATTCTTAGATACAGGAGAACCAGGAAAAGAAAATCTTCACCGAAAATTAAACCCTGATTTTGTACTTAATTTCCCACGTTATCAGGGTGCTCGCATCTTAGTGACGCGCGATAATTTCGGTTGTGGATCAAGCAGAGAGCATGCACCATGGGCGCTTCAAGATTATGGCTTTGAAGTGATTATTGCACCTAGTTTTGCGGATATCTTTTTTAATAACTGCTTTAAAATTGGATTATTGCCGATCGTGCTCGATTCAAAAGTTGTTGAAAAAC
>SSFW01000076.1 GCA_008015595.1 Nitrosomonas sp.
GGATCCGGGACTGATTCCAATATACCGCTAGGTGACAACTCCACTGTACTGCATGGTTGATTTGCCTTGACAGAGGGTGCAACCCATTAATCAGGCCCCATCAGCCATTAAGATTCGCTCACGCAGGTATGTTTTCCGTTTCAAAGCAGCAGCCCCCCTCCGTACCGCCTCCTTTAAAACCACCTCATCACCCATCATCACAAGTCTTTCAGTTGATCGCGTTATCGCAGTGTAAACGAGCGTCTGATCAATCATATTCTTAGCCTCGCCTGGAAGCATTACAAAACATGTAGGCCACTCAGACCCCTGCGACTTATGGATAGTTATAGCATATCCAAGATCTAATTTATTAAGTAAATCAGGCATAACAAGTATCTTTTTCCCATTCACCTCTATAAATCCAACAGCTCCACTTTCGTCGCCGTGGTTCTCAAACGCTACGGTAACGACCCCAAGATCACCATTTCTAATATCTGCATTGACATCATAGTTATTAGCGGTAACAAGCACCGGATCTCCTTCAAGCAGTCGAGCACCGGTCGGCGTTACCCAGGGTATCCAGCCTCGCAAAGGATCAGAATAATGCAACGATCGCCTATTGAGCCCCACTGCATGCTGCAGTTCGCCATTGATATTATCTACGCCCAGCACCCCTCGCCTGACAGGAGACAAAACAATATTGCCAGCACCACCTGCTTCACGCCACAACCCCACTAATCTTGGAATGGTCGCATTACTCTCAAAGGAACACTCGTCGCTTTCCGAAAGCGTGGCTCGCGTACTATTTGGAAATCTAACCAACGACGCCCGAATGGAATTCGAAAACTTGTGCAACTCACTTTCCTCACTTTGGCGCATACCATGAGACAAATTAAAGAATGGCAACAATGTGTTTGAGAGTGCATGAAATACAAGCCCATCTCCCACAGGGGGAAGCTGAGAAGTATCTCCAACGAACAGCATTCGCGTCGCCTTTGGAAGCATACTTATCAACTTATACATCGAAAGCAAATCGACCATTGACGCTTCATCAATCACCATTAAGAGGTGCGATGGAAACTTTGATTTTTTCTCTCCCAAGTGCTCTGCAATAAACTTTGCAATAGTTTGAGAGGGGCGCCCAGTGCTCTCAGCCATACGCTGAGATGCACGACCAGACAGAGCAACTTGGTAACACTGCATTCCTGGCGCAATAGCTTCGTAAACGCCTAAAATCGCTTTCAAAATAGTAGTCTTACCCGTTCCAGCCCCTCCAGAAATGCAGCTAACGGGCACCATTACAGAGCCAACAACGGCCTCTCGTTGTTCAGCAGTAAGTTTTATATCGAGTGATGACTCGTAATCGGCAAGCGATTTATCGACAGATGTATACGACTGCACCTTCTCCCATTCCGCACTAACGGAATCTTCACCGGGCAGCCGTTTAGAGGCTTTCACAAGGAACTGCGCAACAGCAGCCTCCATCAAGGCCTTTCCGTAGACTTGGTAACCATCGCGGACCTTGACCAACAACCCCTCTTTTACGGCAATTTCTCCGACCCCCTCGGGAATGGGTGATTTCATTAACTGAGTGTAACCTTCAGCTAACGACGCTTGGTCAATCACAGTGGATCGAGTTTTCTCAGAATGCTTGATAGCAACGTGTAACGCAACGCCAGCCACAACAGCAGCGTCGGTCATGGAAAAGCTCTGTTCCCGTACGACCTTCATGACTTTTTCGAATGAAACACCCATTGCCAGAAGGAGAAAAGGATGAGATTTGATTTTGTTGACTGCATCAACACCAAAGACTGCGACCAACTTTTCACCGAGACCTATGGGTAACTGCTGCTCTTCAAGCCACTCAATAGTTTTATACAGATTTGGGTCCGGCCAGCACTCAAACAAACGTTGAGCCCGCTCATGAGTCATTCCCGCAACATCAAGCAGAGCTTCCTCATTACAACTCTCAACAAGGGAACTCAGATTTTTGATTCTCACCAAACGATTGGCGATAACAGATCCGATACCTCTCACGTTACTGCTAATCCAGCGAGCAAGAATAACTCCCGATGGGCGGAGAAAAACCACGTTTTCGGCCTCAATCCTGTACTCGCCAAGATGAATGCCGTCAATCATATAGCTGTAGAGATATTCCTTGCCCGAAACCTCCCATAGAGACCCCTCGATGGCGACATCTCGGACATCCTCGGGAAATTTAACAACTACGGTTTTATCTCGTTTTTTTATAGCGCCATCTGGGGCAACTAAGTCTACAACCGCGTACCCCCAAGCACGGCATTTTCTGACTTGAACGACCTGCCTCAGATGAACAACATTCCCCAAGGCAGCATCGGAGGACATTGAAAAGCCATGCCTAGAGTTCACGTTCACAATCTAAATCCAGCTGCACCGCCTTCAATCAAGGCCTGCTGGGCTTTAAACGCTCTCAACTCCGATCTAAGCTGCTTGTTTTCCGCCTCAAGTTCAGCGATCCGCTTTTGAAGCTGGCTATTGTCAGACGAAAATCGGCTCAACTGAATATCTACCCTCTCACGAGCGGCATCAATCGCAGCACTATTAACCGCCTCACTTTTAAACCAAAGGGCGTCAGCGGCCTCAAGAATTTTTCTCACAGCGCCATTTTGCGTACAGACAGACTTTGCGAAAGAAAGCTCATCTGCGAGTACGCTACGATTAATTCGGTTGTTATACGCGTACTCATTCCAGTCCCTGTGAAACTCTCTCTCTTTGAGCCAAGCCTTAACTAACTCGACGTTGTCACTCGCGAGTTGTCGACCGCTTTTACCTTTTTTCATCTTCTGTTCAAGGCGGGAAGTGGTTTATCGACCTGAGCATTGAGCTTTTCCATGTCGACATGAGGCATCATGTATAAATTGTGTTGCCAACGCACAAACTGCTCGCGAAAAAGATTGTTTTCCCTTTCGAGCCGAGCAACCTTTGCCTCAAGAGTTTCGATCTGCTTCTTAGCAAACTCCAAAGTAACATCCTGCACCTCAACCGCAGAACTCTGCGGGGCAGCTCTCAGCAAATTCTTTTTTTGTTTGAACGCATCCGCCAATACTGGATAGGAAAGCAAAGTGTATCGACTAATTCGTTTCTCACCAAGGACTGATGCGAGCCTCTCTGCATAGAGCTCCCAAGTCAACTTGCCTGACCACTTATCAAGCTCGTGCAACGCAATCGGAATCGTACTATCAGTAATTATGACTTTAGGCATCGTTTGCCCCAAGCAAACCCGCTACAACCGAAACATCAACAACTCCATCTGCGTTAGGAGTCGTTTTTAAATTCCGTTGCTCCAAGGCTCTCTTAATCGGGCTCGGATCATGTTCTGGTGGTATCCAAAGCACGGCACCCTCAGGGACGTTATCGGATTCCATCCTCTGGCGCTGAGTCCGAATGTGGGATAGTTTCCAACCAAGAAATGTAACCCACCGGTCAGCGCCAAAGATGTGACTTTCGGCATCCAGCTTGGCCTTTGCTAGTTGAGTGGAAACCTGTTCCTCAAGTCGCTTGATTCGGTCGAGCGTCTTAGGCATTCCTTTAATGCAGACATGTTCTTTACATGTCATGCACTCTCCGCCTTTTGTACAGGGAGCCATCGCGTAATCATGCGTACACATGCCATACTCGGTGACGTCAGCGATACCTACACGATGCAATCCGAGATCTTGGTATGAGACAGGCAAATTTAGTTTAATGGCTTCAAGTGCGGTAGGTTTCTCAGTAAGCACCATCACCGAACGTACTTGTGCTTCCCGTTCATCTGGCGTCCGCAAATCATAGTGACGATTGTCTTGTATTCGAGCACGCCCAGACCATTTCGCAAGCTGCCAGCTGTCCATACCACCACGCTCCGCATTTGTACTCAGCCAAACTCGTAGTTGATGAGACGTGAGCGCAATGTCCGACCCGTCCTCGTCAACAATCCCGAAACGTTGAAACAGCGACTTGATTGGATACTTGAGCCCACGACGCGGAGCTAACTGCGCGTTGATCTGATTCACTGACGGCAACACCCAGCTAAAAGCTCGCGGCTTAAAATCCGAGTGAAACTCGCGATCTCGCACCAAGAACAATGCATTGTAGATCGGATTACTTGAACCAGGAATATTCGGCCAATCCTGACTCTTATATTGTGAAAGAGTATATTGAGCAAGCTTCTGATAGGTAGGATTTCCATGCTCCCTTACTTCACCCAACCACTTCTGCTGTCCGTACTTTTTCCAGGCGTATTCATCACCACTTCTATGAAATATTTTTTCAATCTCATCAAGCATTTGATGGCCGTAATTCATTGCGTACCCGAACTCTAAGGCATTCAACGGCTTTTCTTCTGAAAATTCTGAAGGCGTAATACAATCCTCGTGCCGATAAAATACACCAGGATTGACGCACGCAAATTTAGCTGCAGTTCTAGCAGGCTTACTAATTTCCATCAAGCGCCGGTGTGCTTCAATCACAACCTCTCGCATGACTTCTGGAACCCACTTTATTGTGTCTCCGAACCCCTTTTCTCCAAACCATCGAACACCGAGACGGCCATTATCCGTAGTATGCAAACAATCAATAGTAAGGAACGGTAGCTCTCCCCCTCTTGAGGGTGCAAACATCAAAAATGTCAGAAGGCTTGACCAGTATTTATCTTCAAGAGTGATAGCTTTGGAAAAGCAATCTGCAATAGAAGTCATCTGATGAAGGCTCGGACACCGCTTACTCTGCCATTCGATCGACTCCTTGTCCGTACGCTCAGCTTTTGCTCTCCCACGCGGCCATGGATTGACCCAAAGAGGAAGCGCCGGAGTAATCGCTTTTTTACGCAAAAAATCGTATAGCAACTCCATCTGCTGCCCGAGGCGATCACGTAAGTCAGACTCTGGATAGCGCAGATCAGTCAGCTCTCTAACCTTTTCCAACACTAAGCCATCCGTTTTCAGCACATCGACCTCGCCATGAACAGCCATCAATGCATCATGAACGAGCCGAAGCACAATCATCTGATTTCCGATACTCGTTACCTGCCGCTCGGTCTGCGTATAACGCACTCGCGCCTTGGCGAAAGTTGAGAACGGTTCATCCAACGGATCGTAGCTATAGGGATTGTTTTTTTCACTGTACTTTGAGAACGTCATCGGGAACGTTCTAGCCCCTTCCGTGAAATGCCATTTATCAGCCATAAACCCACCTTGTTCCTCATAAAGAGTAAGGTTTTCACGACAGTGGCTGATGAAGTCCATCAAGTTCTGCTTGGAATCCAATACAGATCGCGGTTGAAAAAAGGTAATCTCAGCCAAGGTTCTCCTCCATTTCCTCAGCAAGCCTAGCCCTCTTACACAGCAAAATGACTTGCTGGACTGCGAGCAAAAGTCGATCTGTAGACTGAATGACATTCAGCGACACTCCAAGCTCCTTCTGACGGGTTCGTTCATGAAGAATTTCTTCCAAGACCTCCTCGTGCGGTGCATCACGCCAAGCTTGAAAACTCACACAGGTATAGCAGGCTCGGTAGCCTGAAGCACAAAATGCATGTGTTCCACAATTGCCTATCGCTTGCGACATCTTATTTTTGACACGGCTGTGAGGGTCATCGGCACGTAGGGCATCACGTTCAGAATCAATGAGCTTGCCAACAAATGCTTGGGCAAGAGGGGCTAGCAGGGGAGCCATAACCGCATCGATCTGCTCTGCCATTTCCTCTGTATTTGCGGTGTACACATCAATGTTCTGTGTATCCGTGTGATCCAGTGCTGCTGCAAGGACAACGCCCGTAATCCCTCTCTTAGCTAGGTTTGTGCCTTTTGTATATCGAAATCGGCGCGAGGTAAAATTAATAAACTCACCCGTGCGCTCAGAGCGGGCCATATTTTTCAAAGAGACGGCCCTTACAACCTCCAAAGAAGATTTTTGTGTCATGTGCAGGAAATCTGGCCTTTGATCCAGACAAGCGATTAAATGGCCAACATCTCGAAGCCCATCAACCCTATCCTCCTCTACAAAAATCGGGATCTTCCGTCGAAGCTCTTCCGGTAACTTCATACCAATAGCCCGCTCAACACGATCTCGTGACGACTCAGATTGGCTTTGCAAAATTAGGTAGAGATCTTCATTGATGGACAATGACCTAAACGCCTTCCGAAATCCAACTCCACGCTGCTTCGCACGAGGAACCTTGAGAACATAATCATGCCCCGCCGCATCATCCCGACAATATAGGTCACCACCCCTTAACGACCTAATCTGAACAGACCTACGGCCAGTGAACACTAAAGCCATAAAAAAGGCATACTGCTTCAAACTAATACCGTCAACAGAAAACGCATTTGACGCCCAATCAATTAAGGCACCAAGCTCATTAGATGTAAGCGGACCCGAATAAGGACACCCACTCTTAACGGCCTTTCCCTTTACCATTCCCTTTAGAACGAGCTCTTCAAGATAGCTAACAACTTCATCGTCAACCCCTGGATACCCCCATTCGTTCCAGGCAATCAAAAATGACTTTAGAGCCCCCAAATGGCACTCCGTCTCATCTGTGAGAGAAACACGCCATTTCGTCAAATCCCTAACATTTATACTCTGCGCTCCCGTTTGATCGCAGTACATATTAAACTTACTGAAAACACTGTGAACAGTGCCAGCAGAAAGCTCCTCTGCATATCGACACAATGCTTTTCTTAACCCTTCGCTTGTTGCGCTATCTAACTTCCTCGCTCGGCCTAGGTTTACGGTTATTGAACCATCAAGCTGCCATATATCGTCACAATAGTTGAACTTGTAACCCATCTTAGAGGTTCGCCAATCCGAAGCCTCCACAACCTCGACGGATCCGAAATCCATCTCTTCGATGTGCTTCAACATACTATTTCATCCCCTCCTTTTTTATGTTTTTTGAAATATCATCCATCTCATCACGCATCAATTTATTAGCCATTTCATTGATATGCCTGACGTTGTAAACATGCGCACTATCATCGGACGACCAGCCATTTAGACTCATACGAATTTGGATTTCTTCCTTCTCGCTAATCGATTTTACTGAGGGATCAGTTTTTGCTTTCGCATTTACTGCATCTATTCTCTTGGAAAGACGATAGTTGAAGTTGTGGCGAAACCCATGCCTGCTAATTTCACCAAAAAGCTCTGGAACTGTAGCGACGGCAGGCCCGAGAACACGACTTATAAACGAGCTTTCAGAGAGTGGCCGCCCTTGGTAGGCACCTCGCTTATGTGTCACAAACAGAAAAGGATGTAATCTCGCGTTAGGTATGTTTGAACGAAAATCCATCACATAGTCCCGCAGTCGCTTTGCAAGAGAAATTTTTATTGGAATATCGCGTTCAAGCGTCTTAGCAACGGGCTGCTTTGGACGAGGATCTATTTGATTATCGTGCCTGCGGACAACAGATACTTTTCCAGCTTGATAATCAATGTCACTGATGTACAAACCAAGAACTTCTCCAGCCCGCATTCCTGTGTTGTACATAACATCAAACATCAACTCATTTCGCTTTCGGATCGACTGATTTTTATAAGGATTATCCGGGGAGTTCTCTTTAACCAATTCCATGAGTCTCTCAAAAACCTCTGGCGATGGCGCTTTTGAATCAGGATCACTCGCGAGACCGCTCTTTCCAGACACTTTAGGTTTCTGAGCGAGTATTCGATTCTTCATTTCATCAATTAAAACGGTCAGTGCGATGAAATTCGCTCGCTGTCTAAGTAGCGTCCTCGCAGTGAAATGAAGAAAGCCTGCTATATGAGTCAATCGATTTGCAGAATGAGCTCTTGAAACGACTTGAAAATGCTGGACATTTTTAGGATAGCTCGCCGAAAACTTTGTCACGTCCTTTCTGCGTTTTAGGCGTAACCATTCATTTAAACTTTGCGTACTGAGCAAACAATGATCACGAATCGAGGCGATATCAGAATCGGACAGAAACCCACCTTGGCTCATTTCTGATATCAAGTCACGACCATTAATTTCCTCCCAAAGCTTTAAATGATAGATATTTCGAAGTGCGCCTTCGATAGATGTTTGTTTTAGCCGAGGCCTAAGGTTTTCAGTCACATAGAGAGCAACCCAATAATCTGGCATCCCATCGCCATCAAGTAGCATTGGGTATCGCTCACCCTCCTGAAAAATAAAGTGCATCACTCTTGTCATGTCTACAGCATACCATTTTTATCAACAGTTTTTTATGTAGAGACCCTAGAGCTATCTTGATCAACACTTTTTTGCCTTGAAAATAAAA
>SSFW01000100.1 GCA_008015595.1 Nitrosomonas sp.
ATGCGCATCTTGCAAGACAACCCGGACCTGACCCAGCGCGAGCTGGCCGACAAGCTCGGCATGAGCGTCGGCGGGCTTAACTATTGCCTCAACGCCCTCATCGACAAGGGCTTTGTGAAGATGGCGAACTTCTCCAAGAGCAAGAACAAGTTCAAGTACGTCTACCTGCTCACACCCCAGGGCATTGCTGAAAAGGTGGCGCTGACCAGCCGCTTCCTCAAGCGCAAGATGGAAGAGTACGACGCGCTGAAGGTGGAGATTGAGGCGTTGAAGGCCGAAGTGAGTGAAGACAACGGCGAAGTTCACAAAGCTCATCAAACATAAATCAAGAAACGCCATTCGTTGTTTACACCAGAAATAACTGTCAAGCATTTCAAGCGGTATAACAGTTCGGCACTAAAACAGAATACACCGAAAAATCAGCTCAAATTTATACTAAATAATAGAATCACAAAATTATGAAACGCGTTTTAACCTATGGAACTTTCGACACACTCCACTTCGGTCACATACGCTTACTGCAGCGCGCAAAAAAACTCGGCGACTATTTAATAGTAGGATTATCAACCGACGAGTTCAATAACATTAAGAACAAGCGCGCTTATCACACATGGGAGGAGAGAAAATTTTTTCTTGAGTCTTTGAGATTTGTTGATTTAGTGATTCCCGAAAATAACTGGGAGCAAAAAATAGAAGATGTGAAACTCTACCATGCTGATGTCTTCACAATGGGTGACGACTGGGAAGGGAAATTTGATTTTCTAAAAGAATGGTGTGAAGTTATTTATCTCCCAAGAACCCAAAGCATTTCATCAACAGAAATTAGAAAAATAATCCAAGAAAATTAATAAATCCGAATACCAGATCGTTTGTAAAAATGAAAAAAACAAAATATTGTATGCAAAATATATTGCATACAATTGCCTCACTTATACCAAAAAAACAAAGATTTGTGTTAAGAGGCTTCCCTGATTACGAAGACAACTTGCTTGCAATGTATGAAGAATTAACAAGCATGCAAAAAAAAGATGTGGTGTGGGTAGTTGATGATACCGAAATAAAGCCCCCCATGGATTTTAGTGAGCAAACGAAAGTAGTTAAAAGAGGCAGCCTTGGGGATTTATATTATTCTTTCACATCTAGATACTTATTCATTACTCACGGGCATTTCTTGACATCTGCGCCCAAAAATCAAGTGTGCGTAAACTTATGGCATGGAATTCCCTTTAAGCAGGTGGGTATAACGCAAGGAATGGAAAAAAGAAATGACACACACTTAACATGTACCTCAGCGTTTACGAAAAAAATATTCCATGAGTCATTTGAGATGCCTGAAGAAAAGATACATATTACAGGTCAGCCACGGACCGATCGGATGATGAGGGCAAATAAAGATGAAATCATTAACAGATTGTTCTGTGATAAAAAAGCGCCCGATTTCATTTTTATTTGGTTGCCGACTTATCGGCAAACCAATTACCTGAACGGCAAATTGGACGGAAGGGATTTGGGCAATATATTCAATTGCTCCGATTTCTCTTTAATTGAGTTCAATGCAATGCTCCAAAAGCACAATGCCTTCTGTTTAGTAAAACCTCATCCAATGGCAGCGCCACCCGAAGGGGGCAACGAAAGCAACATATTTTTCATCGACGAAAAATGGTTAGCAAATCGCAAAACAAGTCTTTATCAGTTAATCGGCACAGCGGATTGCTTGATCAGTGATATATCAAGTGTAATTGCCGACTTCATGCTTTTGGACAAACCAATTGTCCTACTCTTTGAAGATATTGACGAGTACAAAAATAATCGTGGCTTTTCATTTAATCCGATTACAGATTTTCTTCCCGCGGAAGTAACGAAAAACTTTGAGGAATTCACCCTCGAAGTACAAAAAATCTTAGATGGAAAAGATACGCACAAAGACAGGCGAGAAAGAATCAAAACTTTATTTTTTGACTATTTTGACGAGTATTCAGCGAAAAGAGTTTTGGATATTGCACTCGCAAAAAACGATGCATTGAAACACTAAAAATTAGCGAAAATAAAAAGTCTACTGAGAATAAAGTGATCAAAGTAATCTGCGTAGCCGACTATTATCTACCTGGTTTCAAAGGTGGAGGCCCCATTCGTACGATTGCGAACATGAGAAAAATGCTTCGAGAATATGTAGAGATAGCTATCTTTACTCGCGATCGTGATTTGGGCTCAGATCATCCATATTCCTCAATTCAGGCAAACTGTTGGACCGAAACAGCAGATGGCCCTATCTATTATGCATGCCCCAAGAAATTTACAGCGTCAGGTCTTAAGGAAGCAATAGAAGGCAAAGCCTACGAAATTCTCTACCTCAATAGTTTTTTTAGTTATCGCGGATCAATCGAGATATATCAGCAATTAAAGCGTCGCTTAAAGACGATGCGAATCCTTTTGGCGCCGCGCGGTGAGTTCTCAATTGGGGCATTGAATCTGAAGCGTAACAAGAAACGAGCCTACCTAAAACTGTGTCGCTTGTTCGGATGTTATAGCGAAATTTATTGGCATGCATCTACTGCAAATGAGCACGAAGATATAGTTCGACAGTTTCCTAGTGCAGTTCAGCGTATTTACATTGCCGAGGATCCGGTTGATATTGGTGAGCCCCCAGGCCAATCTTTTGAATCTCCAAAAAGCAAACCTGGAATACTTAGGCTCGCCTTCATATCTCGCATTTCTCCAATGAAAAATCTTGACGGTTTGTTGCGAATATTGGCGATGACAACACGCAGGATCGAATTAGATATTTATGGTCCAATTGAAGACGCTGAATACTGGAATAATTGTCAAAGACTGATCGCCTTAGTTCCCAGAAGCGTCATTGTTGCATACAAAGGAGTACTCGAACCCGAGTCCGTGTCATCGGTTTTTGCCGAATACGACCTGTTTGCATTTCCAACCCAAGGAGAAAACTTCGGACATGTAATTTTCGAGGCCCTGCGTGTCGGTACGCCCGTGCTTGTCAGTGATAAGACGCCTTGGAAAGAGGATCGCGACGGTGCTTTGAATGTACTACCGCTCAGCAATGAAATGGCATGGAGTGAGTATTTGAATGCTGCGGCTGACCGTGGCGTTGATGCGAAATTGAAGATGCGCCAGTCAGTCCGAACCTATGCTGAGAATTTTGCTAACTCTTCTGGAATTATAGAAAAAAATCTAGCGATGTTCTTCGCTATCTCAAGAAAAACTGCTTCAGTTCAAAAACAAAGACTGGACTAAGTCTTGAATAAAATAATTAGAGCCAATAATTTCAGAAATTTCATATATGTCTTTAGCTCGCAGATCGTTGTTTTGATCAGCGGCCTGATCAAAACACTTGTAATCCCTGTTCTTCTTGGTTTATCTGACTTCGGATACTGGCAGATATATGTATTTTACACCGTATATATCGGTATTTTTACTTTGGGGTACGGCGACGGTCTTTACTTGAGATATGGCGGGTACGAGTTTGGCAACTTACCCTTAAGCAAAATACGAACGTCAAACATACCATATTTGGCCCTGCTTGCATTGAGCAGTATTGGATTGGCTATCTATGCGGTTTTTAATGCAGATCCTTACAGAAAAATTGTTTTCTTGGCAATTGGCGCCAATGTTGTCATTCTGGGCATAACTTCAATTATTTCTTTAACCCTGCAAGCCACCAATTTGCTTAAGGGTTATGCGGTTATTAACTCGGCTGACAAAGTATTTTTTTCATTTGCACTGCTGGCGCTAATTAACAAAGAATTTCGTACACTTGAGTATCTTATTACAATTGATCTGGCAACAAAACTGATCGTGCTTGTGTTGCTACTGCAACGATACCACCAACTCTATATTGGACGCTTAGATCCGTTGCTCGATGGAGTCAGAGAGTTTTTTAGTAGCGTCAGTGGTGGTGGAGCATTATTACTTGCAAATCTTACAGGGATGCTTGTTCTTGGCGTTGGTAGGATAGTTATCGAGTATTTCGGTGACATAGACAGTTACGCATACTATTCATTTGCTGTTTCACTATCGAATATCGTACTGATCACTATCACAGCTTTAAGCGTCGTAATCTATCCGTCGCTTAAACGTCATCATCTAAATGATTATTTGAATTATTTTAACAAAACCACTAAAACGTATTTTGTTTTTATACTCGTAATGTTGTGTGGATATTTTCCCGCAGTGGTGTTCATCCAGCTAGTAGCTCATCAATACACCCCGGTGCTTCAATTTTTAAATATCATATTTCTGGTAACTGTGCTTCAGGGAAAAATGCAGCTTGTGAATAATACATTTTATAAGGCACTCCGTCTCGAACGATCAATGCTAATTGCGAACGCTACAAGTTTATTGATCGCGGGAATATTATCCTTTGCTGGATTTCTGCTCTTTCATTCAATATTAGTTGTCGCCTATGCCGCCTTTGCAACCATGTTGTTTCGAGTCTACCTTTCTGAGTATTTTCTGCGAAAGAAAATGGTTGAAAAGTATAGTAAACAACCACTTGCTGAGGTAACGCTGTTAGTTTGTTTTGTTCTTGTGACATTATTTTTGCCCCTGGAGCAGGCGGCATTGGCATGGTTTCTGATTGTGGCTTCTGTGTTGTTATATAAACGGCAAGAACTGCTAGAAACTTGGTTTCAAATTAGGAGCGGTACAAAATGAGTCAGCTTGTATTTCTCCTTGGTTCATACTATCCAAATTTCTCGGCAGTAGGTTACTGTGCTTACCAAGTTCAGAAGTGTCTTTCTAATGATATAAAGATCTCAGTCATCGCACTCCGTAACGAAGCTTCACTGCCTTTGGAGGATGATCATGAGGGTGTCAGAATCTTAAGGATAGAAACCCCTGCCATGATGCGCAGTAATGCACTCAGGGCTGAGCAGGATAACCGGTTGGCAAAGTTTAAGCTTATAGTCATGCGTGCCATGGGCGCTCTGCATCGCTTGATTTCACCTGTTACTATTGACAGGTCGCTGGTCTCTGCATACCTAGCGCGGCTAAATGCGATGGATCCACCACCTAGGGCCCTAGTTCCACTGGTATTTCCGTTTGAGTCTGCCCTTGCTGCACTCGAGTATAAAAAGTGTAATCCAGACGTGACGCTAATTCCTTATTTTTTTGACGATTTTGTTGACAGCGGGTCTCTTCATGTTACGAAGTTTGCCAGAGAGATTAAGAGATCTAGACACATCGCGCTTGAGCAGCAAGTTTTAGCGAATTCAGATGCTGCATTGTCAATGCATCCGTTACGCAAACATCTCGAAGCAAACTTTAATCAATCTTTGTTCGATAAAGTAACCTTTCTCGAACATCCATTGTTATCCAGACCTTTGGTGGCCTCAAAAAAAGTCGACGATGGAGTCATCAAGCTTTGCTTCACCGGCTCTTTGATCCGGCGCGTTCGAGAGCCCCATTATCTACTTGCCTTACTTCAGGCTATACAGAACTCTGAGCCTGTTCGTGTTGATTTCTACACCATGGGAAATGCTGCAAGTTTGATTAAAAATCAAGTTTTCGAAAATGGAGTGAAGCTATTTAATTATGGACGTGTTTCAAAGGCAGAGGCAGACGCTGCAGTAGCACAAGCTGACATTTTGCTGAACATTGGTGAGGTCCAAGGTAGACAAATTTCGAGCAAAGTTTTCGAGTATATGGCTCAAGGAAAACCAATCATTCATCTTGCTTACATTGAGGAAGATGTTGTGGCCAGCATCCTTGAGAAATATCCAGCTGCTCTTTGTCTTGTTCAAATAAAAAGCCATTTCCAAAAAAACGTGAATTTATTTAACTCTTTTGTTTCCGAATACAAAAATAAAGGTTCTATATCCTACGAGCAGGTGGCGTCAATTTATCCGGAAGCTTTGCCCCAAACTACCGCCACAAAAATTCAGCAGCTACTCGATAATTCTTTCGATCTATCCCAATGATGCCGCAACATACACTTAACAAATATGGATCCGGCACTCGCGTGGGGCATAAGCCCCATCTGGCAATTAAAAATTCGGCATTTTTTTCTTTCGCTCTGCTAATACTGCTTTGTGTATCTGTATTTTTCCGATATTTTCTTGCATCGCCGCCATTCTCATTCGACTATCAGGGATATGTTTTAATAATAGAATCTCTTGGTCGCTTGGATTTTATTCAAATACTCGATTCAAATTTGATTTTCCCTTACACGATTTCAGCAGGGGTGGTTCCAGTTGAAGTTGGATTTACATTGCTTGTGAAGCTGTTTTCATTGCCAGGCTTTCGACCGGAAACTATTTATGCAATCTTAGCTTCTATCTCGGTGGCGCTGCGGCTTTACGTAATGAGATCTCTAAAGGTTCCATTCTTTTTTATTATTCTTCTTAACCTTGTATTTATCACGATATTTGAATCAAACGCATTGAGATTGGGGCTTGCTTCCAGCCTTTTGTTACTCGGATTGTATCAGTTGAGCATTCTTCGCAATGTTCGCGGCCTTCTTTTGATCTCGGCCTCATTTCTTTTTCATCTACAGGTTGCTTTTTTCGCCGTTCCGTTTGTATTTTTCTATTTGACTGCTCGTTGGTTATTGGCTTCAAAAATTCGGTTGTTGATAGTAGCTTTTTTTTTCGTGTCTGGAATTTCACTATTCCTTGTTCAATTTATGTCATTGCTAAGCAATGACAAGATTCAAGAGTACGTTGAGAGAGGTGCATCAGGTAGTGCTGGTATTTCATTGACTTCTCTTATTGGGCTCTTACTATTTATTTTGATTGGATTTAGTTTTCGTCACAAAGAACTTTTCACTAATCAGGGAAAATTCTTCGCTGTAGTTTTCGCCTCTTGTGTTCCGTCGTTGGTGCTTCTTATATCACTAACTGACATAGCAGTTATTGGCGATCGTGCATGGCAACTGGCTTTTTTAGTTATTTGCACCTTTTTCTTTTTGAATTGGGTATCTGTCTCTAGGCGGAAAATTCTGCTATTGTTTTTATATTTATTAACTTTTGTCATTTTCGTGAACGTTTTGATAAGATATCCGCTATCAAATTTTTTTTCTCCTCCATTTCCGGAAATATCTCATAACATTTCAAATAATTTTTGATGAGCTTTTTTGAAATCAATCCACTGAAAATCTTGACTGGATATTAAATGTTTAAGAACAAAACCCTTCTTATCACCGGTGGCACCGGTTCTTTCGGCAATGCCGTCCTGCGTCGTTTTCTTGATTCTGACTTGCGCGAAATCCGAATCTTTAGTCGGGATGAAAAGAAGCAAGATGACATGCGCAAGAAGTACAAGAGTGACAAGCTCAAGTTCTACATTGGCGATGTCCGTGACTTTCAGTCGGTATTGAATGCCGTGCGGGGTGTTGACTTCATCTATCACGCCGCAGCCCTTAAGCAGGTGCCCTCATGCGAGTTCTACCCCCTTGAGGCAGTCAAAACCAACGTCTTGGGAACCGAGAATGTTCTGGAGGCGGCTGTCCAGGCAGGAGTGCAGCGCGTGGTGTGCTTGAGTACCGACAAGGCTGTGTACCCCATCAATGCCATGGGCATCAGCAAAGCGATGATGGAGAAGGTCATCGTGGCCAAGTCACGGTCTAGCAACAACACGGTCATCTGTGCGACCCGCTACGGCAACGTGATGGCCTCGCGTGGTTCCGTCATCCCGTTGTTTGTGAATCAGATCCGTGCTGGCCAGCCCATCACCATCACCGACCCGGCGATGACCCGCTTCATGATGACGTTGGACGATGCGGTGGACTTGGTGTTGTTTGCTTTTGAGCATGGGCGTCCGGGTGAGATTTTTGTGCAGAAGGCACCCGCGGCGACCATCGAGACGCTCGCCAAGTCCCTGACTGGTTTGCTTGGCGTTCCCGACCATCGCATCGATGTGATCGGTACTCGGCATGGAGAAAAGCTATTTGAGGCACTAATGAGCCGTGAAGAAGTGGTTGCCGCTGAGGACTTGGGTGACTATTACCGAGTGCCGCCAGATCTGCGCGACCTTAACTATGACAAATATTTTGAACAAGGCGAAGCCAAGATCTCCGAAGCGGTCGAATACACCTCACACAACACAACTCGCTTGGATGTGGAAGGCATGCAAGCCTTGTTGATGAAACTCCGCTTTATGCAGGGGACGGTAAGAGGCGAGCATGTTGAGCCCGAAGAGTAATCCTGTTTTCTCCGTTTCAAACTACTGAAGGCGTTCATCACGATGCATAACTATAGAAAGCGTGTTCTTGTGCTTGGGGCTTCTGGCATGTTGGGTTCGACTTTGTTTCGCGCTTTCAGCAGAGATCCTGATCTTCTAACGTTTGGATCGGTCCGTGAGGCGAATGCCAAACGACATTTCGCGCCTCAACTGCACGATGCACTCATCCCGAACGTTCATCTGGATGGTGAGTCTGGGCTATTGACTGCTTTTGCTGTTGCCAAGCCGGATGTGGTGGTCAATTGCATTGGCATCATCAAGCAGTTGCCAAATGCCAATGATCATCTTGAGAGTTTGGCAATCAATGCCACCTTGCCCCATCGGCTCGCCAAGTACTGTGACGCCACTGGTGCAAGATTGGTGCATTTCAGTACAGACTGTGTATTTTCAGGGAAGCAGGGGAACTACAGGGAAGAAGATTTCCCTGATGCCTACGACTTGTACGGCCGCACGAAATTTCTGGGGGAAGTCGCTTACGAAAATAGCGTCACACTTCGAACTTCGATCATAGGGCATGAGCTCGATCGCTCTAAAAGCTTGGTTGACTGGTTTTTGAGTCAATCCGGTGAGGTAAAGGGGTTTACCAAAGCGGTTTTCTCTGGCTTGCCGACAATTGAGGTTGCGCGAGTGGTCAAGGAGTATGTGATACCGAACCCCAACCTGAGGGGTTTGTTCCATCTGTCGGTTGACCCGATCAACAAGTACGACTTATTGAAACTTGTCGCCAGTACGTATGGCAAATCGACCAATATCATCCCGGATGATAAGTTGGTGATCGACAGGTCACTCAACTCGGATCGGTTCCGTACAGCCACGGGCTTCAAGCCCAAACCCTGGCCCGAGCTGATCAAAGAAATGCACCAAGAGTACTTGTTGACACATTAAATTAAGGTACTGGCGATGATTAAAAAAATGAAAGTCATGACCATAGTTGGGACACGGCCTGAGATTATTCGGCTTTCTCGTGTCGTTGATAAGCTTGACCGCTACTGTGACCACGTACTGGTTCATACCGGCCAGAATTTCGACTACGAGTTGAATCAGGTCTTCTTTGATGACCTGGGTATGCGCAAGCCCGATCACTTTCTCAATTCGGCAGACGGGAGCAGCAGCGCCGCGCAGACCATTGGCAACGTGATTTCTGCGGTGGATACTGTGCTGGCAGCTGAGGCGCCTGAAGCAGTGTTGATCTTGGGGGACACCAACAGCAGTTTGGCTGCCATCCCCGCTAAGCGCCGTAAGGTGCCGGTGTTCCACATGGAAGCGGGGAACCGCAGTTTTGATCTTCGGGTGCCAGAGGAAATCAATCGCCGGATTGTGGACCATACGGCAGACATCAACCTCACCTACAGCACCATAGCGCGTGACTACTTGTTGCGTGAAGGTTTGCCGCCCGATCAGGTCATCAAAACCGGCAGCCCGATGTTTGAGGTGTTGCATCACTACATGCCTCAAATCAAGAGCTCGGATGCGTTGGAGCGTCTTGGACTAAATGCTTCCGAGTACTTTGTAGTCAGCGCGCACCGTGAGGAGAACATCGAAAGCGAGAAGAACTTCGCCAAGTTGGTCCAGGTGCTCAACGCGGTGGCCGAAGATCATGGCATGCCTGTGGTCGTCTCTACCCATCCGCGTACGCGTAAACGCATCGAGAAGGAAAACGCATCCTTTCACCCCAAGGTTCAACTGCTGAAGCCCTTGGGTTTCCACGACTATGTGAACCTGCAAATGAACGCTAAGGCGGTTCTGTCTGACAGCGGAACCATTACCGAAGAGTCCTCCATCCTGAACTTTCCTGCCCTCAACCTGCGTGAGGCGCACGAGCGGCCGGAAGGTGTGGAAGAGGCTGCCGTGATGATGGTTGGGCTTGAAGTTGACCGTGTCAGGCAAGCACTGGCCATCTTGGACACGCAGCCTAGAGGCGAAGATCGCCTCTTGCGTTTGGTGGACGACTACAGTATGCCCAACGTGAGCGACAAGGTGGTGCGCATCATCCACAGCTACACCGACTACGTGAACCGCGTAGTGTGGAAGAAGTACTGAGCCAAGACGGATGCGGATTGCCCTGATTGCGGACACGTTCCCGCCTCTGCGCACGTCTGGTGCTGTTCAGCTGCGCGACCTGACCCGCGAGTTTGCTCGGCAAGGCCATTCGTTGTGCGTGCTGTTACCAGCACCCGATCAGCATGAACCTTGGAAGTTAGAAGAATTCGACGGTGCCCAAGTACTGCGTCTGAAAGCCCCCAGAACCAAAGACATTGGCTATGTTCGCCGCACGCTGGCTGAGTTGGCCATGCCTTTTGCCATGTTGCGAAACCTGGGCAAGAGCCCGTTGGCTAAGGAACGTTGGGATGGCGTGGTGTGGTACGCCCCCTCCATCTTCCATGGCCCCCTGGTCAGCTCGCTCAGGAAGGCGAGTGGTTGCAAGAGCTACCTGATCATCCGTGACATCTTCCCAGAGTGGGCGGTGGACATGGGGCTGATGGGGCGAGGCCTGCTGTACCGTTTTTTTGATACGGTGGCGCGCTACCAATACTCAGTGGCTGATGTGATTGGTGTGCAGACACCTGGCAACCGACGGTATTTCGAGTCATGGTTGGCGCATCCTGGTCGACACTTGGAGGTGCTGCAAAACTGGCTAGATAAGCCTTCACAGATGCGGTGTTCGATTCGAGTCGATCAGACCGTATTGGCAGGGCGCAAGGTGTTCGTGTATGCCGGAAACATGGGTGTGGCCCAAGGCATGGACATCTTGCTGGATTTGGCCGACAAGCTGCGCAGTCGACCTGACGTCGGCTTCTTGTTTGTGGGGCGTGGCAGCGATGCGGCTCGATTGAAGGCTGCAGCACAAGCGAGGCAGCTCGACAACGTGGTCTTTTTTGACGAGATAGACCCCGACGAAATCCCTGACCTTTACGCCCAGTGCCATGCCGGCATTGTGGCCCTCGACCCACGGCACAAGTCCCACAACATTCCTGGCAAGTTCCTGACTTACATACAAAGTGGCTTGCCTGTGTTGGCCAACATCAACGCGGGCAATGACTTGGCCCAGATGATCCGGGATGAACGGGTTGGTCAGGTGTGCGAGACCAATCAGATTGACGAGTTGCTGTTGCTGACAGAAGAATTGCTGGATCAAATTGAAACGGATTCAGGCTTGTCCGCCCGCTGTGCCGCTTTGTTTGAACGCGAATTCGCCGTAAAAAATGCCGTCGTGCAGATAGTGGCGGCCCTTTCTGCAACAGAGCCTGGGCAGCCATGAAGGTGTTCAGCGCCGATTACTTGAATGATCTGACTGCGCAAGCACAAGGCAGTCCACGCAAGCGGCAGCACCGCAACGTCCATGAAAGCTACGCGGACCCATGGCAACGCTTGTTCAACGCCATTGAACCGGGCAGCTACATCCGCCCGCACAGGCATGCTGCTGACCCGCGAGATGAACTGCTGATTGCGGTTCGTGGGTTAATGGCATTGGTGGAGTTCGATGAGCAGGGCAAGGTGACTGGGGTTGTGCGCTTTGGCGCTAGCAGAAACGGTGAAGGCTTGGCCGTTGGTGCTGAAGTACCCGCCAACACGTGGCACACCGTCATCGCCTAGGTGCCTGGCTGCGTTTTGCTTGAGGTGAAGGCAGGGCCCTTCGACCCCAATCAGCCCAAAGACCTGGCGCCATGGGCGGCTGATGAGGGTTCGGCAGCAGCAGCTGAGTACTTGGAAAAATTGAAAGAAAGTGTCACTGGATGAGCTTAATTCTTGTCACCGGCGGCGCAGGCTACATCGGCTCTCACACCACGCTCGCTTTGCTGCAAGCCGGGCACGACGTGGTTGTGCTGGATAACCTGTGCAACAGCTCGGCCGAGTCTCTGAAGCGGGTGGCTCAGTTGGCTGGGCGGGTCCCCGTGTTTGTGCAATGCGACATTCGCGACCGTGCGGTGCTGGACCGCTTGTTTGCCGAGCATGCGGTTGACGCGGTGCTGCACTTTGCCGGTCTGAAGGCCGTGGGAGAAAGCGTGGCCCAGCCGCTGCGCTATTACGACAACAACGTCCACGGCAGCCAGGTGCTGCTACAGGCGTGTGCCGATGCGGGGGTGTTCAACTTTGTGTTCAGTTCGTCGGCCACGGTGTACGGCGAACCTGCGCAGATGCCCATCTCCGAAGCCTGCCCCGTGGGCCAGCCCACCAACCCCTATGGCCGCAGCAAGCTGATGGTGGAAGACATGTTGCGCGACGTGGCCGCGTCTGACCCGCGCTTGCGCATTGCCATCTTGCGGTACTTCAACCCGGTCGGCGCCCACGAAAGCGGCCTGATCGGCGAAGACCCGAACGGCATACCCAACAACCTGCTGCCCTACATTGCCCAGGTGGCGGTGGGCAAGTTGCCCGAACTGGCCGTGTTTGGCAACGACTACCCCACACCCGATGGCACCGGCGTGCGCGACTACATCCACGTGCTGGACTTGGCCGAAGGCCATTTGCGTGCGCTGGAAGCCCTGCAAACCCGCACCGGCGCACATGTGTGGAACCTGGGCACCGGCCAAGGCTACAGCGTGCTAGACATGGTGCGCGCCTTTGAAGCCGCCAGCGGCAAGCCTGTGCCCTACCGCGTGGCCCCACGCCGCCCCGGTGACATTGCAACTTGCTACGCCGACCCGGCCAAAGCCGAAAGCGAGTTGGGCTGGAAAGCCCGGCGCGGCCTTGATGTGATGATGCGCGACGCTTGGCGTTGGCAGTCGATGAACCCGGATGGTTATCGCTGACGTTGTGCGCCTTGTGGTGGTGCTTTCGGCCGTTGGAAGCCCTCTCGATCCCACGGCCAGATGTCATCGCCCCACAGGTTTTTGACCTTTCGCACCATCTTCCTGGATAGTGTGTCTGTGATGCGGCCGATGGAATCCAATGATTGCTGTGCGTAGGGTGCGCGCTTTTCAGCGTCTCGCTCGTAAGTCATCCCCTCATGCAGCGCCATCATCTCGGCGCGCTCCTTCAGCACGGGCGATGTATTGAACACCCAGTCGACAAAGTCGATCTCCTGTGGCGTCCAGTCACAGGCAGCGGAGTCAAGGTAGTCAACCGCCCATTCCGGGCCATGCACATTGCTGGCGTGCCAGTACAGGTGTTCTGACAGCACCGTACGCCCGGTCAACCCCTCCGCCATATAGGGGTTCGCGGCAATGCCCCGCCGCAGGTAGGTGCAGGCCGCCACATAGTCCCCCTCCCGAAACGTAATCAGCGCGGCCTGGTACCAGTGCGCGGGTGAATTGGGCGCGCCTTTCAGGTATTCCTTCATGGCGGCTTTATGGTCGCACTGCAGCAAGGCGATATCACCCAGCAAAAAACGCACACCGATGTTGTCCATGGGGCACCAGGCCAGCATCTGCTTGGCCAGCGCCATGGCGGCTTCGCCGCCTTTGGCTTTGTCCCGCCGGCGCATCAAGCCCAGCAGGGTGCCGTGCGCCAGGCGCAGGAAGGGCCGGTTGTCCACCTCACTCCAGGTGATCTGGCCTTTGAAGCCTTTGGGAATGTGGGCCAGTGCCTGCTTGTAGGCCCGTTCATACACTTCGGTGGCCTCATCCTGCAGGCCCAGTGCCCACAGCCGGTTGGCAATGAAGTTCTGAATTTCCAATTTGTAGGGCGTGGTGGCTTCCAGCTTGCGCGCTTGCATCAGCGCCTGCTTGTGGCTGAGCTGACCGGTCTCCAGCTTGTCGATCAGCACATCCAGTGCTTCTTCGTCCTGCCAGTGGCGGCTGAACCGGCCGTAGGGGGTGGGTTGGCCGGTTTCGGGGTCATCGAAGGTTTCGATGGTGAAAGACAGGGAGGAGGACGAAGGCTCGTGGTCATCCATGGATCGCCGCGTCGCTGCGCTGCTCGCGATGACGGCAAGTTGAGGCTTGGCTGGCTCAGGTTTTTTCTTGGGCATGGTCGGGTTTGGGAGCTTCGGGGTGGTTTGGCGCGGCAGCGGCCTGGCCGGCATGGGTGGTGTAAATGCGGCCGTTGTTGGCCACATAGCGGCGCAGGTCCGGTGCCATGGCCAACAACGGCCGCATTTACACCACCCATGCCGGCCAGGCCGCTGCCGCGCCAAAACACCACGAAGCTCCCAAACCCGACCACGCCCCAGAAAAAACCTGAGCCAGCCAAGC
>SSFW01000113.1 GCA_008015595.1 Nitrosomonas sp.
GTCTTGGAGGGAAACGAAAATGTACACATGCTTATGCGTCTTCATTTGTACAACGGTTATCGCGTCTCAGTCATCTTTGGGGAAAATGGCTAAACGTGAGGACACATCAAGGTACCCGCATAGTTTAACAAATCGATCGAACGCACGGGTTCTCCACGCCTCTAAAAATCACCTCTTATACCCGCAACAAGAGCAACACCGGGTTGTAGTACAAAATTCTTCAAAAAGGAGGTATGGTAGCGTATTTCTTCATTGAGCAAATTCCTACCTTGAATAAAAAGCCGAATGCCATCTGCTTTGGTCTGCTTAATCCGATAACTTGCTTCAAGATTGAGCAATACATAGTCGGCGGTACTGGTTTCTAGTTCTGCACGCTTGTTCTGGCGTAACACATAGATTGTCGTCAAATTACCCGACCAGGGCCCTTTTACATAATTGAGTTCCATCCCAAAGCGTTGCGGTGTAACACGGGGAATATTTCCACCATTATTCAATTTACCCCGAACATAGTCGGTAAAAAGCCGCAATTCTAGCGTTTCAGGTTTAAGCGTTAAATTCGCTTCTGCTTCCGCCCCGTAAAAGGTTGCATTTCTTTGCGTCATATCTTGAACCAGAAACTCCCCTGCCGGATCGAGGACTCCTTCTTCGTCAACTCGGTCAGCAATGCCATTCCGATCGCGATCGGAATTTCTTAGAAAGATGTAGTCGTTGAAATGATTGTAAAAGCCATTAATTTTCCACCGTATCGGGCCAGTTGCTTTATTGATGGATAAATCAATATTATTGGATGCTTCTTTACGTAACGTAGCGTCACCAGTTTGAAACGTTGCTGTTGCATGATGCGCGCCATTCACATAAAGCTCCTCGATTGCTGGCGCACGCTGCCCATGCGTTGCGGTCAATCCCACGTTGTAATCTTGGATTACATTCCAGAATCCACCAATGGAGCCACTGAATAAATCAAATGCTCGCGCGGGGCTGATGTTATGCTGTGGATTGCGTGTCGCATGTTCATAGCGCCCTCCCATTTCTACCTTCAGTTTGTCCCAGCTACGCTCTTCTAGCAAAAAAATACCTGTCGAGCGTGCATGGGTGATGGGCACAATGGATTCTTCCCCAAGCGCTGAAAAAGTCCGATCTTGAAAGTGCACCCCTACAGCGCCTTTTAGCTCATTAATCGGCGTGTGCAGTAGTTCAACGCGTGTTTCCAGTTCACGATTTTTAAAGCGGGTACCCAGTTCTCCAGTACGTTCGCGTTCGTCGTGCTTGTAGTCATTGTAACCCGTTCGTACTTTGAGTTTTTCAAAACCTTTGATGGGATTATCAAGTGCTCCAGCAAGATTGTAACGCGCTTGCGTCATATCGATGGTTGGTGCTTCTAGACTCGGGATACCAAATTTACTATTCATCAGTGAAATTGAACCGCCCAGAAACCCTCTTTCACCGACATAACTGCCACCAACCGATCCGCCTTGTGACATGGCAGCGCTATTCTTCAACTCATGGGTTCGATTGTTAATTGAATGCGCACTGGAGCCGCCTTCAGCTTCTGGACTAATTCCACTGATATTGGCTTGACCAGGAATATTATAATCGCCGGTATTACGCCTAAACCCGCTGACATTCCAGCTCATTGAGCCAAAACTTCTGTTTAAATTGACTGAACCAGCTCTTTCCTCAGTGGCTGTATTTCCTCGAACTTCAAAACTACCCGTTAGTGTTTTATTCAATTGGTTGGGAATATTTCTATTTACCGTATTTACAACCCCACCAGTCGCGCCCCCGCCATATAACAGTGTCGCTGGTCCACGAAGAATTTCGATTTGAGATGCGTTGAGGGTTTCAATGGCAACGGGATGATCCGGGCTCAGCGAAGATACATCCAAACTTCCAATTCCATTTTCTAATACTTGAATCCGAGGCCCATCAAGTGCACGAATAATCGGCCTACCTGCACCTGGACCAAATGAGCTCGAGGTTACCCCTACTTCATTGATTAAGGTATCTCCTAAACTCGTTTCACGCTTACGACGAAGATTATCACCTTGCAAGATACTCGTCGGTTGCGTCATATTGAGTTCGCTCCGATCCTTAAATGGGGTTGATGTTATAACGAGCTCAGGCATTCTGATCATTTTTCTTGTGTCTTCAACTTGCGCAAAAGCAACGGCACTCAGCCAGCAAGATCCCACCAGACTCAACATTAACCAACGCTGCGGTATATTGCGACTTAATCGAAAGCTGTTTGTCGTTCTTCTTATCATCATATGAATCAAATTTATTAATAACATCGCACACCAATAATGCAACTTAGTTGCATTATTGGTGTGCATAAAAAAACCAAATCATGAAAAATTTGATCTAATTGATCACTAAATACATTCCGAACACACTCCCTTAATAGTCAATTCAATTTCTTGAAGTAAATACCCGACGGGTAATAAAGGGGTGGGATTATACTTAGAATCTTTTAAACAGATTACTTTTGCACAACGGTTACATTTAAAATGCGCATGTTGGTGGGCACGAATTTCTGTATTAATCCGGAAACGCCAGACTCTGTCATCCCCAGCGATCTTATGGATTAAACTCTTTTTACTCATCCACTCAAGGATGCGATAAAGCGTTACACGATCTAGTTGTTTCTTTGCATCCAGTAGTTGATCCGCAATTTCACGATGGGTCAGCGCCCGTTTTGCAGATAGCAAAACGGAAAGGGTTCTAACTCGATTGGCAGTCGCTCGATCCCCTGTGAGACTTACTAATTCTTTTGCTCTTTCAATTAAATTCATAATGCAATTAATGCAACACAGTTGCACTATTATAACGTAAGAAAATCAATTTTTACTATCTTTACTTTGATGAAACAATACAAAATTAAGGAATACTCGGAATTGGGAAAAGATTAGTGTGACTTACGTGGAGCTAAAAAAATGAGTAACAATCTAGCTTTAGGACATCTCGAGCAAATTACACGAAGCTAATTTGCTCGAGAACAAAGATACAAACTTTATGCGTAACAGCGAAGTCTACGCGAGAATTTCTCAAGTGCCTCAATACCGCTTTGCTCTGCTCTATAGCACCAATCTTCTAGCTGCTTCACCAGTTCATCCTTAGAAGCAGATGATCTTTGCCAGATTGCAGATAACTCTTCACGCATCGTATAAACTTTATCAAGTTGCTTCGTTTTACTCAGCACCAAACTCAGCTTATTACGCTCCTCATCTTGCAAAGTGCTAGCGTCCGCTAGTACCCACCGTTTCAATGTTAAGCCATCAACACCATGATGCGCTGCAACTTGCAACAATTGTTCCATCTCGTTTTTAAGGATTGCTTTCAGTGATTGCGTATACTTAGCCAATACTTCATAACGATGTGCAATAACAGCTTGTAATGTATCAAAATCACATACTGTCTTAGATTCATTGAGATTTAATTTAGGCGCAATTTTCTTAACCTTTGCTAATCCCATCATCTCAAGAATACGGATATACATCCAACCAATATCAAATTCAAACCATTTATTGGAAAGTCGTGCTGAAGTCGGATAAGCATGATGATTATTATGCAACTCCTCTCCACCAATCAAAATTCCCCACGGTACAATATTACGGCTCGCATCTTCAGCACGAAAATTACGATACCCCCAATAATGCCCAACACCATTAATAATGCCTGCTGCCATTACAGGTGTCCAAAGCATTTGAACCGCCCATATCGTAATTCCGATTGGTCCAAATAAGACAACATTAATGATTAACATTGAAGCCACGCCAGCAACACTATGCTTGGTATATACATTACGTTCCATCCAGTCATCAGGTGTACCATGACCATATCTTTCCAGTGTTTCTAGGTTCTTTCCTTCCTTGCGATAAAGCTCAGAACCCTCTAATAAAACCTTCTTAATTCCATAAATTTGTGGACTGTGAGGGTCATCTAACGTTTCACATTTTGCATGATGCTTACGATGAATCGCCGCCCATTCTTTGGTTACCATTCCGCTCGTCAGCCAAAGCCAGAAACGGAAAAAATGACTCGGTATTGGATGCAAATCCAAAGCACGATGTGCTTGATGGCGATGTAAAAAAATTGTAATGCTTGCAATGGTAATATGCGTTAGTACCAATGTAACGACAATGTATCCCCACGACGGCAAATCGATTAATCCAGATAAAGCCGAAACTATATCTATATCCATATTAAAACTTATCCTCCCTAGGGCTTATGTTAAGTAATCAATCTAATGAGATGTGACCGGTTAGTCAAGAAATTTCTTAATTATTTAAATAATAAAAAAACCTCATAAATTCAGTCATTTCCTTAATTAACACAAAATTCACACATTCAGAAATAGAACAGTTTTACTTCCTACTTTTAATCTAAATCATATCGGGCACCATAACTAACCGTAGACTTCCATTCGATGATAAATCTTTAGCTTTTGAGCTAAGCCACCAAATCGAACCCTTCTTTACACTAAAGCTCGCATAAGGGTTGCCTAATATTGCTGCTGCAATTTGCCCTAATGTCGGTTGATGTCCCACCACAATTACAGCGCCTTCTTCATAAGGCCAATTGACAGTGGCAAGCACTTTATCTGCTGTGGTACTTGTGCCAACTTCTTCAAGTGTTTCATATGTATCGCATAGCGCTGCAACCGTTTGCTGGGTTCGTTTCGCTGGGCTAACAATGATACGAGTATGCTTTGGCAGTCGAGGTTTTAACCATTGGGCCATGGATTGGGCCTGTTTCATACCCTTTTCAGTCAATCTCCGCGAAGCATCTGGTACTCCATCCTCTGCCTCCGCATGTCTCCATAAAATCAACTCCAAACTTGTTCCCCTAAGTTAAAACGACTAAAACCTAAAACTCTATTAAACAAGCTCTGCCCACAAATCATGTTGATCGGAATTAACAATGCGTACCTTGACAAACTCGCCTTGTCGTATCGTTTTTTGATCCGCATCGATATATACTAATCCATCGATCTCAGGGGCATCAGCATGACTCCGTGCAATCGCGCCTTCACTATCCACTTCATCAACTAGCACTTCTAGCGTTTTACCTATCTTTTGTTTTAACTTATCCGCGCTAATTTTTTCTTGTAGTGCCATGAATCTGGCCAGGCGTTCTTCTTGAATTTCAGGCGAGATATGATCAGGTAAATTATTTGCAGCAGCACCCTCAACGGGAGAATACATAAAGGCGCCAACTCGATCCAACTGGGCGATTTCAAGAAAATCCAGTAATTCCTGAAACTCTTGCTCCGTTTCACCAGGAAACCCGACAATAAATGTGCTCCGCAGCGTAATTTCTGGACAAATCGTCCGCCACTGATGAATTCGTGCGAGAACATTTTCACTATTGGCGGGGCGTTTCATCAACTTTAGAATTCGGGCGTTTGCATGCTGAAAGGGGATATCGAGATAAGGAATGATCTTAAGATCACTCATCAATGGAATTAGTTCATCTACATGCGGATAAGGGTAAACATAATGAAGCCGCACCCAAACACCGAGCTCACCTAGTGCAGTTGCAAGCTCTGTAATCCGTGTTTTAATCGGTTTTCCTCCCCAGAAACCGGTACGGTATTTCAAATCCACGCCATATGCACTGGTGTCTTGTGAAATAACGAGCAATTCCTTAACCCCTGCATCAACCAAATTTTGTGCCTCCTGCATGATATCTCCAACCGATCGACTCACGAGATCTCCCCGCATACTTGGAATAATGCAAAAAGAGCACCGATGATTACAACCTTCAGAAATCTTCAAATAAGCATAATGTTGAGGGGTCAGCCGAATTCCCTGCGGGGGAACCAAATCGACATAAGGATCATGGGGTTTTGGTAAATGAATATGAATTGCTTCCATCACTTCTTCGGTCGCCTGTGGGCCAGTAACTGAAAGCACATTGGGATACACCTGCTTAATTGTCGCTCCTTTTGCACCTAAACAGCCGGTGACAACCACTTTACCATTTTCTCTTAATGCTTCTCCAATGGTATCCAATGATTCTTCAATTGCACTATCAATAAATCCACAAGTATTAACAACGACCAGGTCAGAATCTTGATAACTGGGTGAAATCAAATAACCTTCAGCACGTAGACGCGTTAATATTCGTTCCGAATCCACAGTCGCTTTGGGGCAACCAAGCGAAATAAAGCCCACGCGGGGAATTTTATTTATAGTAGGCATATATTTTTATTAGCGATTGTTGCCTTTTATGTAGGTAACCACAGAATATATTCATACACTATGGCCACATACGCTCTAGGAACTCTGTATTAATATTCTAGAAGTAAAAAAACTGACACAGAGTATTCAATAAATTAAAGAATCTAAAGTAGTAAATGAAATAACTATTTTATCAAAAAGCTAAACTCTAGATCGACCTTTAACAGCAGCCAATCTAGAGCTTTGTAAAATTAACACAACTCGTTAACTAAATAATGTAGTAGCCATCATGAAATTAAATACGCCATTTAATCTCCAGCTTAGGACGTTTATCTAATTCTGGACTCTTTTCACTCGAATTAAATCGAATGTTATTAACCGAATCACCAGAATTAAATAGCAACCTCCATCCATAATTAGCGCTACCCGTTGAAAACGTTTTCACCCGCTGGGTCACATCAAATGGAACCCAAATACCTGCGTTCCAAGGTAAATTCACTTGAGCGTCAGCAATTGCAATATAATCCAACCCAGCTGCAGCAGCACCTAAAGCATTCCAAGATAAACTACTTGAAGCTTTGGCCCAAGTTGCTTCCTTTTCATTCCATAGTTTATTCATAGCATGCAGCGAAGCCAAAATAGAGTAAGATGATCCTTTGTACAGATGCAACGTTGCAGATTCTATGATTGCGTTATCTGGTATAGGGCCACCTTCATGTGAGAAAATATTAAACTTAATCAAAGGAACATAGTTTTTACCACTTAAATATAAATTCTGAGAACTCCCAAAATTAGCACTAGGGTGATAAGCCGATAAATACGTATCAGCCGTACTGATAGTTCCCTCAGAATCACGTTGTAGTAAAGTCGTAGTTAGTGGTGTGTTTGGTACGATATTAATTGTAATTGGAGTGCTTGTTACTTTTGCGCCCAAATTATCAAATGCCTCTGCTTTGATGATATATTCTCCAGCTTGGGGAGGAATCCACTCCGTAGAATAAGGTTCAGTTGTCAGTGAATCGACAAGCACATTATTTGCAAAAAATTTAATTTCCACAATATAACCATCGCTATCATCAGCTACTGTAGATAACGTTACGGGGGTTCCAATCCCTATCGTTTGATTATTAATTGGCGATGTAAGCAAGATTGTTGGCAATTGGTTTATTCCACCACCTCCACCACCATTATTACCATCTGGATCTGGCGTAACCCACCCTATCGGTTTATAAACCCATACGTTTCCAGCCGTTTCATTTTCCAAACCCATAAACACATCGAATCCAGGAATATAATCCCATTTTCCCAAGATTCCTGTGCCCACATTAAGTAGCGGAAATTCAGCTGACGGAATAACGGGCCCCATTTCAGCTTTCCAACCAAATGTAGAGAGCGGACTAGGCGGTGTTATCCGCCAGACTTCTGCAGTTCCACACCACAACAAAAAGTTTTTACGATTGGGATCAAAATCAAGTGCGCAGTGCCGGAGTGATTTACCGGTTGAAGCTGTATAATTATTTAACCATTGAACCAGATTGGAAATTGAACCTTCAACCACGACTGCTTGGTCTTTATTCGTAGTACGGTCTGGTCGTAAATCCCAGAAATATAAAGGTTTTGTATTAACACCTGTTGTTTTCAAGAAAATTTTAGTATCAGAATCATACCCGCATGCCGGTTGATCTGAAGGCGCACCCCAATAAATCCCGACTCGATCAATCTTATCAGTCCAAGGCGAGTTAACATCAGTAATTTGATAGCGAAACAGCGACTGTCCCGTACCATGTATACTTCCACTCGCACTAATATAAACAGTATCCACCCCTGATTCATTTGCATAAGCCGTACATCCATTAACATGATGTTTTGGTAAGATCGATGTCGCTAAGTTTTTGTGGATATCTCTGTTCTGCCACATCTCACCACCCGTGATCTCAGGAAAAGCATAAACACGCTGCACATGGGATCCCGTAGTACCACCCACTTGATTTGCTGCAGCTTTTTCCGGATCAAATAAATACGGGCCTGTTATCCGGGTAACTGTGGGATCGGTTTCACTTTGGCGAATATAGGGACCACCCGTGTTATACAAAGCTCCGCCTAATACAAGATATCGATCTATAGTTGGAAGAAAAATACTGTTATCGTAAGTATGCGCTGAAGCGGGAGCAGCATCTACACCGTCAATTGCAGTTGATGCTGCAGTTCCTGCAATAACTGTAACTTGACTCGGTAACGAAGCGCGTTCCCATTTTAGATCTCGAGATCGCCAACGGTAGACATCATTACCTGAATAATTTGCATGCCCACCGCCATAAAGAATTAAATCTCCTCTATTACTATCCCATGCAAAACTACTCCATGCTGAAATCAACTTACTGGGAGGAGGATTACTACTAAGATTGAGCGGCCTTAATTCTGGTAGCGTCCAGACCTCTGAAAAAGAATTTGCATTGACTTTTTTCCATGTACCCTCAGGCATTTGAGTAATTATTTCGAGCAGAGGGCCCTCTGCATAAGGACTAAGCTCCAGCGCTTTTAGTGGATTTATTAAAAGCCACAAGCTCAGAAAAAATAAAAATCCTCGAAAATATTTTTGCTTATCTTTTTCTAAGTTATTCATTTTTTTACCCTTATTCTGTTGTTTTCTCGATAGGCTAGTGGTACCTATGTGAAATGTCAACAAGCCGGAGCAATTTTATTGATCTATAGCCAGAATGTCAGAATAGTTAACGCATTTGATTTTTTTCACTACTTTAACTCAATGCGTATCAACTACCAATGATCTTTTTTAGGCGTAATCGCTTTGACGCCTCTGCTATAACCCATAAAGCTGGCGTTTTAATCCACACCGATCCAAAATAACTGCGCTGATTTCCTCAATCGAAATCGCGGTGGTATCTAAATAGGGAATATTCATTAATTTAAACAATGATTGTTGCCATTGAATTTCGTGCTGGCATTGTGCGAGTGAAGCATACTCACTATTCGGACGGCGCTCTTGTCTAATTAAATGAAGCTGGGCTGCGCTGAGCGTTAAGCCAAACAATTTATCCTGAACGGATTCCAGCACTTTGGGTAATCGCATCGAGCCCATATCCTCTTGAGTTAGTGGATAATTTGCAGCAGCGATTCCATACTGCATCGCTAAATAAAGGCAAGTTGGTGTCTTACCGGTTCGCGATACCCCAATCAAAATTATATCTGCTTCAGCAAAATTTTTAGGATTAACGCCATCATCATGCGCCAAAACATAGTTAATGGCGTTTATTCTTTTGAAATAAGTCAAATGGTGCTGAAGCCCGTGAGAACGTCCAGCAATTCGCGCAAAAGGTTGATTTAATTCTTGCTCGATCGAACCCATAAACATTGCAAAGAAATCATAGACGCGGCAATTGGCTTGGCGAACCTGTTCCAAGATCTCGGGATTGAGTAAAGTACTGAAAACTAAAGGGCGGACACCCTCTTGCACTGCAATTTGATTGATTTGATCGATAGCTACTTTGATTTTCCCAATCTCATCAAGAAATGGAATGCTAACTTTAACCCACTCGATTCCATCAAATTGTGTTAACAAACTATGACCTAATGTTTCAGCGGTAATACCTGTCCGGTCAGAAAGAAAAAAAACAGTACGCCTTTGTTTAATCACACTTAATTTTATTTTGTCAGGTTTGCCAAATAAAGCCAAGTTTCAACAATCGAATCGGGATTTAGCGAAAGGCTACTAATACCAACTTCATTAAGCCAAGCAGCAAAATCAGGATAATCAGAAGGTCCCTGCCCACAAATACCAATATACTTACCTTGAGCGCGGCCAGCATCAATCGCCATTTTCAGTATTTTTGTAACGGCAGGATTTCGTTCATCAAATGCGTGAGCAACTAAACTCGCATCGCGATCAAGTCCAAGACACAGTTGTGTCATA
>SSFW01000119.1 GCA_008015595.1 Nitrosomonas sp.
AATTACGCTCGCTGCTATTTTCTTCATGTTATTTATGTTGTTTAATTCAGTTAAGCTGGCATGTCTGATTTATTTAGTACTACCCTTTGCATCGGTTGGTGGAGTCGTTGGGCTATTTGTTTTTAGAGAGTATTTGTCAGTGCCAGCATCAGTGGGATTTATTGCAGTGTGGGGTACTTCTATTTTGAATGGGGTCGTGCTCATTTCTTTTGTGAAGGAATTACGTGAAAAAGGCTTGAGTATTGAAGAGTCGGTTAGGAAGGCCTGTTCCCAACGTTTCCGACCCGTTATGATGACAGCTGCTACTACGGTGCTAGGATTAGCACCATTCCTTACCGCGACAGGGTTAGGTTCAGAAATCCAAAAACCCCTAGCTGTTGTCGTAATATTTGGATTGACGACAGCAACTTGCATGACGATGATTGTGATGCCAATGATTTATCGTTGGTTTGACACACCGCCTAAAAAGGATTTGGCGGACTTTTCTGACACAGTAGTTGTACCAACTGCAGAAGTAGTTCCAACTAAGTCAGCGTAATTTTCTATATAAATGAGACAGGACTGAATTTTTTTATTCAGTCCTGTCTCTTATTCTGATTTAGATTTAGAGTAAGCGGAAAGCAATAATAGCTACCGCTGTTGGTGGCAGCGCAGCAATTAATAAACCCAATGGATGGATCGCCTGTTCATCAAACTTACTTTTTAAGATTGCAAATCCTGCCGGGTTAGGGGCATTGGCAATTACGGTTAAACCCCCACCTGTGACAGCACCTGCAACCAAAGCAATTTTAAACTCTTCACTCAAACCTTCCACTAAAGATCCTAAATAAGTCAAAGCCGCATTATCTGTAATTGCGGTTAGGGCGGTTGCGCCAAAATATACCGCAGTATCATTCATGCCCATTAATAATGGTTGTAGCCACCATTGTTGCTGACCACCAAGAACGACTAGTCCTCCTAAGAAAAAAGCCACTAATAGCGCTTCGCGTAAAATGAGTGGATTTTGGTAGCGTTGGTATGCCGTTGCAAATCCGAGAAAGAATAGGAATAATCCCATGAATACTACTGGGTAATGAGCGAATAATACAACGAGTGTTAGGAAAGTGATATGAGCAGCAATCATTAAAGCAGGCATCTTTGCAGTGGTAGTGTCTGTAGCCTGCTGCTCTGTTCTTACTAGCTCTTTGCTAAAAAGTAATGTGACAAGCGCAGCGTTTATCATAACCGCAATCGCTGATTTCCAGCCAAAAGTCGTGATCATAAACCAGAAATCCCAATTCCATTTAGCGGCAACCATTAATACAGGGGGGGCTGCAAAAGGTGTTAACGTTCCTCCAATAGAGATATTAACGAACAGTACACCGACTGTAGCATATTTAAGTTTGTTTGATATGGTTTGGCTAAATAATGTGTCGCGCAGCATAAGGGCTGCTAGCGTCATTGCTGCTGGTTCTGTGATAAAAGAGCCCATTAAGGGAACAAGAGCGAGCACCAGGAAATACATAGCCATAGCACGATTGATCGGTAGAAGATTTGCAGTTCGTTGCACTATAAAGGCTGTGAAACTAAGGATGGGTTTTGTGCCTGCAATGACCATGATTACAAACACAAACATGGGTTCAGTGAAATCACGTGAATTTAAGTAACCCACAGCTTCGGTTTTTCCACCGACAGCAAACATAAAGAGTATCAGAATCATTGCCCAGAAACCAAAAACAACTTCAACTTCTCCGAGTAAATGCCATATTCCAGCGTGTCGAGGTTGAATGTGCGCTAAATGTTCAAAATATTTAGTTGAAAAAGTGTGAATGACTGCGAGCGCAAATAAGATGCTTGCAGTTAATTGAATAAATGTTGGATCACTCATCATTGAATTATTATTTAGAGATAATGGATACGCATCATGCAGGAAAATGATTATGAATGATAGAGCAGTGCGTAGTTAACTGTAAAATACTGATTACTTATATTGATTCTCTGTTTATTTTAACGAAAGCTACCTTAAACCTTATTTGTTTGATCTAAGCTCATTCTCAGGATTTGCCGTAATTTTATAGATTACAAGTTTAATCTATCAAAGCTTTGTTTTGATCAAGGTTGATTTGAATCACTAACATTTGGGTATGATAAGGAGTAATTATGGCAACTGTTGCCGCAAGTAATGACAAAAAAGTTAAAGAAATTAGTTTTACTTGGGAAGGAAAGGATAAAACTGGGAAATTAATTAAGGGAGAAATGAGGGCAGCAGGTGTCGAGGTTGTGAATTCCACGCTACGGCGCCAAGGTATTCGTGTTACTAAAGTTGCCAAAACAAAATCCAGTGGATCAATTTCAGATAAGGATATAACGCTGTTTACTCGGCAACTAGCTACGATGATGAAATCAGGGGTTCCTTTGTTGCAAGCTTTTGATATTGTTGGTAAGGGGCATAGTAATCCGGCAGTGGGCAAACTATTAATGGATATTAAGCTTGATGTTGAAACAGGAAGTAGCTTAGCCAATGCGTTCCGAAAATATCCCCTTTATTTCGATTCCTTATTCTGTAATTTAGTTGCTGCTGGTGAAGCTGCGGGTATATTGGATAGTTTGCTCGATCGTTTAGCTACGTATAAAGAAAAGATTCAGGCTATAAAAGGTAAAATTAAGTCTGCATTATTTTATCCAATCTCAATTATTTTTGTTGCGTTCGTGATTACAGCAGTGATTATGATTTTTGTTATTCCTGCATTCAAAGAACTATTTCAAGGGTTTGGAGCAGATTTGCCGGGGCCTACATTAATGGTTATGACAATTTCTGATTTCTTTGTTGACTATTGGTGGGCTATTTTTGGTGGGATCGGTGCCAGTTTATATAGCTTCTTTTATGCCTGGAAACGATCCATTGCAATGCAACGTGTTATGGATAAGTTATTGCTAAGGCTCCCTATTTTTGGAGATGTGATTAGGAAAGCAACTGTTGCACGCTGGTCACGAACGTTATCGACAATGTTCGCTGCAGGGGTTCCGCTGGTAGAAGCGCTTGATTCAGTTGCAGGGGCAGCTGGTAATTACGTCTATTATGAGGCCACGAAACATATTCAAAGTGAAGTAAGTACAGGGAGTAGCTTAGTTGCTGCCATGACAGAAACTCAGGTATTCTCGAGTATGGTACTTCAGATGGTTGCGATTGGTGAAGAGGCTGGTTCTTTGGATGCGATGTTATCTAAGGTTGCTGATTTTTTTGAAGCCGAAGTAGACAATGCGGTGGAGGCTTTATCAAGTTTAATGGAGCCTATGATCATGGTTGTTTTAGGTACATTAATTGGGGGAATGGTTGTGGCAATGTATTTACCTATTTTCAAAATGGGGCAAGTCGTTGGCTAAGCTTAATTTGTTTGTTTTATTGACCTATTAATATCATGGTATTTATAAATTCCTTTCAAGCATCGCCAGAATTATTTGTAACAATTTGTGGAGTTCTAGGAATTACAGTTGGTAGTTTTTTAAATGTCGTTATTTATCGACTACCCAAAATGATGGAGCTTGCTTGGCATCAGCAATGTGCGGAATTGAAGGGGGAACCTGCTAAATTATTACCCGTATTTAATCTTATTACGCCAAGATCTAATTGTCCTCACTGTGGTCACAAGATCACAATGCTTGAAAATATTCCCCTTATTAGCTATTTGTTTTTAAGAGGCCGCTGTTCTCAATGTCATGAGCATATTTCTTTTTGTTACCCAGCAGTTGAACTATTAGCAGGATTAATGAGTGGTTTTGCTGCATGGTATTATGGGTATAGTTTTATGTGTTTCGCTGCTCTTATTTTTATTTGGGCTATGATTGCACTTACGTTTATCGATTTTGATACACAGCTCTTGCCAGATGCAATCACATTGCCATTGTTGTGGATTGGTCTTCTGATTAATCTAAATAATGGGATTATTGATCTCCAGTCAGCAGTTATTGGTGCTGTAGCCGGTTATCTAGTACTTTGGGTAGTTTACTGGATTTTTAAACTAATTACTGGTAAAGAAGGGATGGGCTACGGTGATTTTAAACTTCTTGCTGCAATTGGCGCCTGGTTTGGGTGGCAGACATTGCCCCTCGTTATTTTATCTTCATCATTTGTTGGTGGCTTGGTGGGTATTTTTCTAATTTATTTTCGTAATCAGCATAGTGGATTAGCAATTCCTTTTGGACCCTATCTTGCGGGAGGTGGATTAATTGCAATGTTTTGGGGAAAGCAAATTAATCATAGCTATCTCAGTCTGTTCTAGAAGGAATTACCCTTGATCGTTGGATTGACTGGCGGCATTGGTTCTGGAAAAACCAGTGTTGCTGAGATCTTTCAAACATTTGGTATTACCATTATTGATACTGATGAAATTGCTCATGAGTTAACTCATGAGAATGGAGAAGCAATTTCTCATATAAAGGAAATTTTTGGGGGAGAATACATTACTGATACTGGGCGCTTAGATAGGGTAAAAATGAGAAATCTTGTATTTACAGATTTATCTATGAAAAAGAAGCTTGAGGAAATATTGCATCCGCTTATTTATAGAAATGTAGAACAACTTATTCCAACGATTGAGTCATTATATGGGATTGTAGCTATACCACTGTTGCTCGAGACGGGTTACTTTTGTAATTTAATCGATCGAATTCTCGTTGTTGATTGTCCAGAAGAGTTACAAATTTTACGAACAGTTCAGCGAAGTAAGCTTTCCCAGAAAGATGTTCGAGCGATAATTAAGACGCAAATCTCAAGAAAAGAACGTTTGGCCAGAGCTAACAATATCATTTCTAATGATCGGGATTTTATTTATTTAGAAGATCAAGTTAGAAAACTTCATAGCGAGTTTACCAGCTTTACAAAAATGAAATAAAATAACTTGAATTCTTTTATTTCTTTAATAACCTAAGTCTGCTAAGAAGTTATCAACATCAGTCTGATTAGAGAGGACCTCAGGTTTTTTTTGGGGATTGATGGCAGGTCCGTTGAGTAAATTGTTTGGAGAGCTTTTGTTATTTATGGTTGCAGGGTTGGTTGATATTGAATTATCTAGTAATACCTGTATTAATTCATTTTCGATTAGCAGCAGTAAATGAGAAATTTTTTTAATTACTTGACCAGTTAAATCCTGAAAATCTTGAGCCATTATTACAGTTACTAAGTAATCATTAGTTACTTCTGCTTGTTTAGGTATATTTTCTAAGTAAGATACTGTTCTTATGAATAAATTGCTAAATTTCGCTACATTTTTATTTGAATGACAGCTATTTTCGAGTTTAATTAACTCTTGCCATTCTTGAGTTAAGATAATTGCACTACTAGATAGATTTGATTGTATTGGTTTAATATTTTCGATAGCGGACAGTGTTGTTTCAGCTGCTGATTGTGTTTTAGACAAAACATAATTCAATCTTTCATGGATATCTGCTATTTGCTCACTAGCTTCTTGTAATTTTTTATCTTTATCATATCCAAGCTCACAAATGCTGTTATGAAGGAGTCTTGTAAGTTTTCTTATTCTTTCAAGTAGCTTATCATCAGCTGATATTTCAGTTGGTGAAGAGTTAGTAGGATTATTCATTGCTTTCTTAAATCGATCGGTAAAGTAGGCTTTCTTTACGAAGCTGCTTTATGAGCAATGTTCTGTAGGATTTTATTTAATTTTTCATCTAGAGTTGCTGCAGTAAAAGGCTTGACGATATAACCGTTCGCACCAGCTTGAGCGGCTGCAATTATGTTTTCTTTCTTAGCCTCAGCTGTTACCATCAAAACAGGAATTTGTTTTAGTTCTTCATCTGCTCGAACACTTTGTAACATTGTAAGTCCATCCATATTGGGCATGTTCCAATCGGACACAACAAAATCAAAACTACTTTCACGAAGTTTTCTTAGAGCTGCAGCTCCATCTTCCGCTTCTTCTACATTAAGAAAGCCTAATTCCCTGAGAAGGTTCCGTATGATTCGTCTCATGGTAGAGAAATCATCAACTACTAAAAATTTTAAGTTCTTGTCTGCCGACATTAGTATATCCTTTTACGAGAGAATCTAAATTAGTACGTTTTGTACTGATTAACTTATAAAGTGTTACAGCTTATCAAAATAAAAATTTAGTAATAGATCGCGCACTTGCTGAAAGTTATCTCCTGGTGATACCCCTCTAGTTCTTTAAGAGTTATACTGCTGATCATTTTATGAAATAGGTATTGCTGGTTAGAGAGATTTTATTATGCCTACCAGCTTTTGCTTAATAACAATAAATTTAACAAGGTTAAGCAGATTTAATCTTACTGAATACTGTATCAAGGTAAATCTTTACTTGTATAATCGCGAAATAATAATTTTATTTTGAGAAGTAGAGGAAGCTTAATGACAAGGCGATTAATTAGTTCTGGTTCAACATTTGAAGAAGAGATTGGTTATTCAAGAGCGGTTGTTGAAGGGGACTGGATTTTTGTGTCAGGAACGACAGGTTTTGATTACTCAATCATGAGTATTTCGGAAGATTTATTAGAACAAGCTGAGCAATGTTTTAAAAATATCGAGCTGGCATTGAAGCAGGCTAATTCAAGTTTAAAAGATGTTGTAAGGGTAACTTATGTATTGCCAGAGGCTTCTGATTTTGAGAAATGCTGGCCTATTTTCCGTAAATATCTTGGAGATGTTCGTCCAGCAGCAATGATGATTTCAGCAGGATTATCAGACCCGAGAATGCGAATTGAAATTCAAGTAACCGCAAGAAAATGTGTTTCGTAGTGGCAATTTACGAAATCAAACTATATTAGTAATAATCCGGTTTCGCATAATTTTCAAAGCGCGTGTATTCCCCTAAGAAAGTTAGATCAACCTTTCCAATTGGGCCGTTGCGCTGTTTACCAATAATAATTTCAGCAACCCCCTTATCTTGTGTGTCAGGGTTATATACTTCATCACGATAAATAAAAAGTATTACATCTGCATCTTGCTCAATAGCACCCGATTCCCTTAAGTCAGACATAATAGGCCGCTTGTTGGGTCGCTGCTCTAAGCCTCGGTTTAGCTGTGATAGTGCAATCAAGGGAACTTGAAGTTCCTTAGCTAGTCCTTTCAGAGAGCGTGAAATTTCAGAAATTTCTGTTGCGCGGTTTTCATTTTGTGAGTGTGAAGACATCAACTGTAAGTAATCTACAACAATTAACCCCAGTTCTCCATGTTGTCGATAAAGTCTACGTGCGCGCGCTCTTAACTCAAGTGCATTCAATGCAGCGCTTTCATCAATAAAGATTGGGGCATCATTTAGTTTACCCAGAGCATGCGTTAATCTTGGCCAATCATCATCATCTAGTCGACCTGTTCGTACTTTATGTTGATCCAGTCGACCAATTGAGCCGAGCATCCTTAAAGCGAGCTGCGCTCCCCCCATTTCCATACTAAAAATGGCTACTGGCTTGCTTAATTCTAGCGCAACGTGTTCAGCAATATTCAGAGAAAAAGCAGTTTTTCCCATAGAAGGCCTGCCCGCGACAATGATTAAGTCGCCAGGCTGAAATCCAGAGGTCTTCTGGTCTAGGTCATGAAAACCTGAAGCAATACCGGTTACATCACTTGGGTTCTCTTTACTATATAAGAGCTCGATTCGTTCAACAACCTGTTTGAGTAACGGCTGAATATCGATAAAACCCTGTTTTCCCCTAGCGCCAGCTTCAGCAATTTCAAAGATTTTACTTTCAGCATTATCGAGTAAATCTGTAGCTGAGCGGCCTGTTGGATTATAGGCAGATTCTGCAATTTGTGTGCTCACTTCAGCAAGCTTGCGCATGATCGCACGTTCTCGAACAATTTCAGCATAACGGCGAATATTTGCTGCAGTCGGGGTGCTTTGTACAATAGACCCAATATAGGCTAATCCACCAATATTTTGTAATTCAGCCGAATTATCTAAAGACTCGGCCACGGTTATCACATCAGCAGGTTTATTTTGTTCGATGAGATTACAAATATGATGATAAATCAGTTGGTGGTCGTGACGATAAAAATCAGCAATTGTGATGATGTCCGCTATTTTATCCCATGCTTGATTATCAAGCATTAAACCACCTAGTACGGATTGTTCAGCCTCAATTGAATGGGGGGGAGTTTTATAAATATCTAGTAATTCATTGTGTGTAATGCTGATAGGGATTGAAGATTGAGCCATGGGCATTCATCAAATTCAGAGATTACTAGGAAAATTATTCTATCACTGAAGCGATAGATAAAAAAAGCAGGGCTGTTTGTTCGCTAACCAGTCCTGCTTTTAGAAATAAAAGCTTTTAAGTTACGCTGTGGTTTCGCCTAGAACCGATACCGTAATTTGTGCCAACACATCATGATGAATCGCAATTGTGATTGGGTAATCACCAATTTGCTTAATTTGTCCTTCGGGCATACGTATCATCGATTTTTCAACAGAGAAGCCTTGGGTTTTCAGAGATTCCAGAATATTCGAGCTTGTAACCGAACCAAACAGTTTTCCATCAACACCGCTTTTCTGTGTGACTTGTAAGAGCAAGCCATTTAATTTTGCAGCAAGGGCTTGGGCAGAGCCTAATTTCTCGGCTTGTTTCTTTTCAAGCTCTGCTCGTTTAGTGTTAAATTCTGCAATCGCGCTCTCAGTTGCCCATTTTGCTTTTCCTTGTGGAATCAAATAATTGCGAGCATATCCCTTTTTAACATTAACAATGTCACCGAGTTGACCTAAATTGCCAATTTTTTCTAATAGTATGATCTGCATAATCGTTCTCCTTATTGAGTTTAATGCTGATCGGTATAGGGCAGGAGCGACAGAAAACGTGCTCTTTCAATAGCAGTATTTAGCTGGCGTTGATAAAAGGTCTTGGTACCTGTAATACGCGCAGGAATTATCTTGCCATTTTCGTTAATAAAATCCTTTAATATATCGATATCTTTATAGTCGATAGTTTTAATTCCTTCAGCTGTAAAGCGGCAGAATTTTTTGCGCTTAAACAAAGGGCGATTAGCTAACTTTTCCTTTGCTTTCAGATTGTTATCTTTGTTTCTAAAAAAACGAGCCATTTTTCTCTTTCCTGTACTTAGATAATTAAATTATATCGATCTGGCTAACATGTAGCACTAGCTGTGAGCTTATTTTACTCTTCTTGGCGAGAAATCCAGTAAGTTTTACAGGAGTTTCAATCGCTAGGCCAGATACTGTCTTAGCAAGATGTGCCATTGCTATCGCTGTGATAACACAAGTAATCTGTCGGTGGATGCTTGCTTCAGTCTGCGTTGAATTATGATTAATTTCAAATTCAATAACCTCAATTCCAGCCGGTGTATAACGTATTTGATTCAGTTTGATCAGTTTTCCACAAATCGTCGTCAGATTACAATTCAAGCGCTCGCCTGCATTAGGGCTGATTCACGGCTTGATCGGGTGATTTCTGATCACTGACTTCGCTAGTCTCTCCGGTTTCTTCAGAAACGCTATCTTCTTCATCTTCAATGAGTGTGGACTTAGCTTTACCTTCATGCATCATTACAGAAGGTGTGGTAACTGCTGCTTTCATGCGAATCGTTAGATGGCGCAGTACAGCGTCGTTAAATTTAAATGTATGCTCCAAATCACTGAGTGTTTCTTGGTCACACTCAATATTCATTATAATGTAGTGTGCTTTATGTACTTTCTGGATGATGTAGCACAATTGACGTCTTCCCCAATCTTCTACACGATGGATTTTGCCACTTTTAGACGTGATCATACTACTATAACGTTCAATCATCGCTGGCACTTGCTCGCTTTGATCCGGGTGAATGATCAATACTATTTCGTAATGTCTCATGAATTCCTCTTGGGTAAAGCCTCCCAAGCGAATAATCTTATTCATAGTTGGTGAGGCAAGGGTTAAAATCAAAAATAAGCGCCCTATTTTACTGAATCAATCAGTGAAGATCAAAATAACTTTTGTTAACTCAGTAAAATAGCGAAAAAATATTTCATAAATCTTGAGTGCGAAAGCATAAAATATGTGCAGTAGCACACATAGTTTTGATGTGATGATGATGGTACTAAGTATTTGCGATCGAGGAACTTAAATTTTCGCGGATCCATGTTAACCCTTGGTACATTAATATTGCAATGTAGAGGGATCACACAAATAATAAATAACAAAGCATTATTAATTTAAATAATGCATCATGATTTTGATTTTATTTATAAAGACAGATTGATTAATGACAAAACTTATAAACGATACGCTAATACGCGCCTTACTTCGTCAACCCACTGAATATACACCTGTTTGGCTTATGCGCCAGGCTGGACGTTATTTACCAGAGTATAATCAAACGCGGGCACGAGCTGGCGATTTTCTTTCACTATGCAAAAATCCAAATTTTGCGACCGAAGTGACCCTGCAGCCATTGGCCCGATTTCCGCTAGATGCAGCGATTTTATTTTCGGATATTCTGACGATACCGGATGCAATGGGACTAGGACTATATTTCTCCGAAGGTGAAGGGCCGCGTTTTGAGCGTCCGCTGCGTGAGGAGTGGGAAATTCGTGCGCTTACGGTACCAGACCCAGGGGTACATTTGCGCTACGTCATTGATGCTGTTTCACAAATACGTAAAGCATTAAATGGACAGGTACCTCTCATCGGCTTTTCGGGCAGCCCCTTTACACTCGCTTGCTATATGATTGAAGGGGGTGGCGGCACTGATTTTCGCCAAATTAAAACTATGCTATATCAACGCCCCGATCTGCTCCATCATATATTGAGTGTTAATGCGCAAGCTGTAACCGATTACTTGAATGCTCAAATTGAAGCGGGTGCCCAAGCAGTCATGATCTTTGATACATGGGGTGGGGCACTATCGCATGAAGCTTATCAGGCATTTTCTTTACAGTATATGAAACAGATCATTTCCCAATTGAAGCGCGAGAAAGACGGAGTGAGAGTACCTAGTATC
>SSFW01000083.1 GCA_008015595.1 Nitrosomonas sp.
AAATTCCTTCGTACTGACTCGCCATCTTCTGCGTTAAATCTCCCTTCGCTAGCGCATTCAATATCTTCACGATGTCATTCAGTCCCGATTCACAGATTTGCATCAGTTGATTCAAGCCTTCTATCATTTCTTTGAATTCGTTCTGATACTTCGTGATATCACCTCGCTGGCTAAAATCTCCCGCAGCCGCACCAGCCACCATCATCTTGATCTGTGATACAATCTCGTTTAACTGTGATACTGTCTGGTTGGTGTTATCTTTTAGCTGTGCAAATTTTCCTTTATAGGCTCCTGCAACTTTCTTAGAGAGATCTCCTTTAGCTAACACCCCTAGTACTGCAGTAACTTCATTGAGGCCTGCATCACTCACCTGCATTAATTGATTTAACCGTTCCACCATCTGCTTAAATTCGTATTGATACTTGGTGGTATCACCGCGCCGAGAAAAATCTCCTTCAACAGCACCCTCAACTAAAAAACAGATTTCATCATTAATTTTGCGCATACTCGCTTTGACATGATCCATGGCTTCGGTAATTTTTGCTTTCTCACCAGGCAAGCGCTCCATATCGACCGATAAATCGCCTTGTGCATATTGTGTAATGACTTTAACCACCTGCATCTTTACAGCAATGTGTGCTGCAACGAGATCGTTGGTTGTTTTTGCCATTTCAGCATAAGCTCCCGAGAATTTTTCAGTAGAAATTCGATAACTTATTTTCCCTTCATCATGTTGTTTCTTAATTTGAATCTGAGCGTTGTAGAATTCCTTCATGCGATCAACCAGCATTCTGATTGATCGCATCAATTGAGAAGTTTCATCATTTCGATCCATTTTGATATCGATATCGAATTTCCCGCCAGCAACCCCATCCACAACACTTTTTGCCTGGTTAAGTAAATCAACGATATATCGAATGATGACTGAACCCATTATTAGCGCAATTACAACACTTAAACCCATAATCAGGCCGTCAGCCAGTAATATCTGACTAAAGCCTTTTTGTGCATCTTCAAATTCATGTTTTGTCAGCTGTTCTTGCAATTGAACCAACTTAAACATTGCTTCATGTGCTCGATCAAATTTTGATCGATCTTCTTTCAGAAAAAGTGTAGTTGCTGCTTGAAAATTACCATTAATGGACAAATTCAAGATTTGATCACGCAAAATTTGATACTGTTTCCAAGCCTCGATAAAGCTATCTGATAACTGTTTCTCTTCTGGTGTCAGTGAGGTTGTGAGATATTTTCGCCACTTTTCATTCATCTCATTATCACGCTCCATCGTCATCGAAGTGCGATTCTTAGCTTCTTGGATATCTTGGGATTGGGCTGCAATAGCCGCATTCATTCGACTTTGCTGAATGCGGTCTAGCACAACCATTAAATCTGCAAGTGGGACAGCACGATCCAGATAAACCGCCTCTAATCTGCTATTCGTGCTATGGGTTCCATATAAGCCAACTGCGCCAATACACGACATAAGTATGATCATTGTTCCAATCAATGAAGTCAGTCGTGACTTTATCGTTCCTGAAAACATCTACCCTCCAAGCAATTAATTATTTCATCTAGGTGATACTAGGCTAATCATGCAACCCCATATCGGTGCTACTCATGAGTTTTTCGATATCGAGGAGGATAAGCATGCGATCATCAACCGTTCCCAATCCCATGATGTATTCGGTGTTGAGTACCCCTCCAAATTCCGGTGTCGGCTTTACCTGTTCTGCATCCAACCCAATCACATCCGATACCCCATCCACCACAACCCCCACCACACGACCCGATAAGTTCAATATGATCACTACCGTGAACCGGTCATAGGTTGCTTCTCCCAAGTTAAACTTGATCCGCATGTCGATGATCGGTACGATAATCCCTCGCAAATTCACTACACCTTTGATGAACTCCGGTGCATTGGCAATCTGCGTGATGGTGTCGTATCCTCGAATCTCTTGTACCTTTAAAATCTCAATTCCATATTCTTCATTTCCTAACCGAAATGTCAGAAATTCTTGTGCAATATTGGCATGCGCCAACTCTGACATGCCCTGATTACTTTCCGCTAATATTTGCATGGCTTTACTTCCTCTCTACCGGTCATGCCGCATTGACCATTTCTTGTTTGATCGTATTCACTAATCCCGCTGGATCCAGTATTAGTGCTACCCTGCCATCACCCATGATGGTAGCCCCTGATATTCCTTTGACTCGCCGATAGTTGTTCTCAAGACTTTTGATCACAACTTGGTGTTGGCCTAGTAAAGAATCGACAAACATCGCTACTTTTTTACCTTCCGCTTCCAGAATGATTAGTATCCCTTGGTGGATTTCTGTGCAGCTAGGCTGTAAGCCAAATACTTCGTGTAATGCAATGATCGGTAAATATTCCCCTCGAACATGTACCACTTGCCGACTGCCTCTGACTGTCTTGATGTCTGCTGCAACGGGTTTTAAGGATTCGGTAATGAAGTTCAAGGGGGCAATAAACGTTTGGTCTCCCACGGCAACGGAGAGGCCGTCTAGAATGGCAAGTGTCAGCGGTAATCGTATCGACATTTGGGTGCCCTTGCCTTGTACGGATTCAATTTCAATTCGCCCACCGAGTGTTTGGATGTTGCGTTTAACGACGTCCATTCCGACACCACGGCCCGATACATCGGTTACCACTTCTGCCGTTGAGAATCCTGCTTCAAATATCAGCATCCACACTTCTTGATCAGCCATGCCGTCATGGATGGAAAACCCTCGTTCTTGGGCTTTAGCTAGAATTTTCTCGCGATTGAGTCCAGCGCCGTCGTCTGCGACTTCGATGACGATGCTTCCACCTTGATGGAACGCGCGTAATGTTATCGTTCCCTTGGCAGGTTTGCCGGCGGCAATTCTTTTCTCGGGTAATTCAATGCCATGGTCTAGGCTGTTTCGAATGAGGTGGGTGAGTGGATCGGTGATCTTTTCAATCAGCCCTTTGTCGAGTTCGGTGCCTTCGCCAACCGTTTTTAATTCGATCTGTTTACCTAGTTTTCCAGCCAGGTCTCTCACGATGCGCGGGAAGCGGCTGAAGACGAAACTGATAGGCATCATGCGAATCGACATCACGACTTCTTGTAGGTCTCGGGTGTTCCTTTCCAGTTGGGTCATGCCGTTGAGTAGGGTGGCATAGAGTATTGGGTCAACTTGTGAGGCAATTTGGGCAAGCATGGCTTGGGTGATGACTAATTCGCCCACGAGGTTGATCATTTGGTCAACTTTTTCGATGCTGACACGAATCGAGGAGGATTCGCTATTGCTGGCTGCTTTGGGTGCTTCTTTTTGTGCAACGGCTTCTTTAGGTTCAGCGGTTGCTACCTTTTTAGGGGCTGGGTCTGGTACTTGAGGTTGTGGCGATGCTAGCTGAGTTTGGGAATCAGCAATAAGTGCCGGTGGTGGTGCTAGTGGCGTCTCAATTTCAGCTTGCGGTATCGGTTGTGCTACTTGTTCGGGTTGGGGTGCAATCGTTGCTTCAGCAGTCGGCACAATTGGTGCTTCTGGTATTGCTATTGCAGCCGTTTGTTTCTCGATTACGAGTTGGGCTGGGTCAACGATAAAGGCCAGTGCTTCCCAGATGTCTTCTTCACTAACGTCAGTTGATAATTGCAGTACGCAGCAATCGGGTTGCTCAGCTGTGGATAGGTTGTTAAGTTGCCCTTGCTGCGCGAGATCAACCAGCAATTTTTCCATGAGGTTGGGTTTGATTTCACCACAGGCAAATTGTATCCGGTAGGTGGGTTTTGCTGGTTTCGCTTCGGTGCAAGCTTCATCGGGTTCAGCGACAACAGATTCAGTGATAACTACTTCAGCAACGGTAGGAATCTCTATTTGCGCTTCAGGTTCAGTGGGAACTGCTGATGGAGCATTCCCTGGATTATTCATGAATTCCTTGAGCTTGTTGACTACGCCATCAACATCGTTGGTATTGACGCCTTCATCACCTCGGTGTCCGCCAAGTTGTCGTTTGAGTAAGTCTCCCGATTGTAGGAAAACATCGATCATTTGACTGTTCACCGCCATTTCACCTTTGCGCAGCTTGTCCAATAGCGATTCCAGCATGTGCGTAGTCTCGGTCATGTCGGTAAATCCAAACGCGCCCGCTCCCCCCTTAATCGAATGCGCCGCTCGAAAAATCGCATTCAGTTCTTCTAAGTCCGGCGATTCAATATTCAGCTCCAGCAAGTGCGTTTCCATGTCCACCAGCAACTCGCTCGCTTCTTCAAAAAATATTGCGTAAAACTGCTCTAATTCATGACCCATCAACTTTAGTCCCATTTCTCCATTTTTGCGTAGGCTAGCATCTAAGCCGTTAACTCGATTGATGAAATAAAAACTGAATCACATGACAATTTCAATTTAAGTTTCTGTACGCTGACGCTCAAGGCGTCAAACGCTATATAAATAGGGTGTGTTAACGTAGGGGGAAAATGAAAATTACTCTTGGCACGAGTAACCAGTTTTTGTGCCAGGTGAAAATTTTTTAGGAAAAAACTTGAAACAACAAAATGACAGTCTGACTTTTCCTAGAAAAAGTCAGATCTTAAGATAAATAAGCAATCCACCATCGGTTTACTACCGGGATTACAAGAAAACAGGAGGTGTACCCTATCTAACTTCTTACTTAAACACTTTGTTAAATAGGGTAGCTGTTATCGTAGAACAATACGATTAGATTTATTTGTGTTGCTTTTATGCGTAACACCGTTAGCTTCACGACTAATGCTTAACCACTGTCGTTCTTAAATTTTCATCACCCTCGGACAGGGGGGTGGGGATCGGTGCAGCAGCGATTTCAGGCTTATATTCCAAAGCAAAATCAATGACCTGATCTATCCACTTAACCGGTTTAATTTTTAACTTACTGATAATATTTTCTGGTATCTCACTCAGATCCTTAACATTATCTTCTGGAATCAGCACGGTTTTAATTCCACCTCGATGAGCCGCAAGCAATTTCTCTTTGAGCCCCCCAATGGGTAGCACTTCGCCACGCAATGTGATTTCACCCGTCATCGCCACAGTCGCACGGACCGGAATATTGGTTAATGCAGAAATCATCGCAATACAAATACCAATCCCAGCACTTGGACCATCTTTGGGGATAGCACCCTCTGGTAAGTGAATATGGATATCCTTTTTCAAATAAAATTCATCAGCAATGCCCAAAACAGCAGCACGGCTACGAACGACTGACAAAGCAGCTTGCACCGATTCTTGCATTACTTCACCCAGTTTACCGGTCGTAATGGTTTTTCCTTTTCCAGGTAGAACGGCAGCTTCAATCGTTAGCAATTCTCCTCCGACTTCAGTCCACGCTAGCCCTGTGACTTGCCCTACCTGATTTTTACTTTCAGCGGTTCCATAGGTATAGCGCGTTACACCTAAATACTTATCGAGATTACGAGCATTAACCACGACTTGCTGTTTGCCTTTTTTCTTCTGCGTCAGGATCGTTTTCACAACCTTACGACAAATCGTTGAAATTTCTCTTTCTAGCGATCTAACCCCTGCTTCTCGCGTGTAATGTCTTACGATGTTGCATAACGCCGAATGAGAAATAGACAACTCATCTTCTTTTAAACCGTGGTTCGTCATTTGTTTAGGCAGCAAATAGCGCTCGGCAATATTCAGCTTCTCATCTTCGGTATAGCCAGAAAGTCGAATCACTTCCATCCGATCCAGTAACGCAGGCGGAATATTAAGCGAATTTGCCGTTGCAACGAACATTACATCCGATAAATCATACTCAACTTCAATATAGTGATCGACAAACGCGTTATTTTGCTCAGGATCAAGTACTTCAAGCAATGCAGAAGCCGGGTCACCGCGGAAATCCATCCCCATCTTGTCAACTTCATCTAGCAGAAACAATGGATTCCGAACACCGACCTTACTGAGATTCTGCAATATCTTCCCGGGCATAGAGCCAATGTAAGTGCGGCGATGGCCACGAATTTCGGCCTCATCACGCACACCGCCTAAAGACATTCTGACAAATTTCCGATTGGTTGCCCGCGCAATGGATCGACCTAGCGAAGTTTTACCAACACCGGGGGGGCCAACCAGACAAAGAATCGGCGCTTTTAGCTTACTTACTCGTTGTTGTACCGCCAGATACTCAACGATTCTTTCCTTGATTTTTTCTAACCCGTGATGGTCTTCTTCAAGCACTGCTTCGGCAGCACTCAAATCTTTGCAAATCTTACTTTTGTGTTTCCATGGCAAAGTCACCAAAGCGTCAATATAATTTCGCACAACCGTGGCTTCTGCAGACATCGGAGACATCAGTTTCAATTTCTTCAATTCGGATTCTGCTTTAGCAAGGGCTTCTTTAGGCATCGACGCTGCTTTAATCTTTTTCTCAATTTCATCGAGATCAGCGCCCTCTTCACCCTCACCGAGTTCTTTTTGTATCGCTTTTACCTGTTCGTTCAGATAATAGTCTCTTTGGCTTTTCTCCATCTGCCGTTTAACCCGGCCACGAATCCGCTTCTCGACTTGCAATATATCTAATTCAGTTTCTAACAAGTTGAGTAAGCGCTCAAGCCGTTTCTGGGTATTAACGATTTCAAGGATTTCTTGCTTCTGTTCAAGTTTCAAAGGCAGATAGGCCGCAACGGTATCCGCCAATCTTCCTGATTCATCAATGCTCGACAAAGACGCTAAAATCTCTTGAGGGATTTTTTTATTTAATTTTACAAACTGGTCAAATTGCGTAATCAATGCACGACGCATTGCCTCGATTTCTGGGGTATTCTGATTATCCGCAGGTATCTCTTCGATATTGCCAAGTAGGTAATTTTCCGAATCAATATATTCACGAATATGCGCACGATAATTGCCTTCAACCAGCACTTTGACGGTACCATCCGGTAACTTTAGCATCTGCAAAAGATTAGACACACATCCGATCTCATATAAGTCACTGAGGCTCGGGTCATCTTTAGCAGCTGATTTTTGTGCTACCAGCAAAATATTTTTGCCTGACTCCATTGCTAATTCAAGTGCTTTGATAGACTTAGTTCGACCAACGAAGAGTGGTATTACCATATGCGGAAATACGACCACATCGCGTAACGGTAGCAAAGGCAACACGATCGAATCTGAATCTTTATTTTCTGCGTCTGAAGTCATATTTATTTATAAATCACATATTAAATTGTAGTTAAAGCATACTAGACTATTGTTTATATCACTTCAATCTATTGCAACAAACTTGTATCTCCAATTGCGAGCTAGATCAATCAATTATTTAACCCAATGGTGCTAACTAACACGACCACATTAATTAGACCACCGAATGGATATTCGACTATCGAAAACAGGTGCACAACACAAATTCACTTTATTAATACTCCCTATTTTTGTTTTTACAAATCGAATTTACATGGTAATTTATGGGCTTATTTGTAGTTTTCAAGATTTGAAATATCTTTTATCGTTTTCAAGTTCTCGCTTAATTTTTCTAACCTTATTAGACAAAAATACGATGAAAAAATTAATATTTGCAGGTCTTCTTAGCATTATTACCTTTCATACCGCTGTCAATGCAAAAACAGAAGAACCCATCCAATTCGCTCAACTTGCTCCTGCTAAACCGGCAATAGAAAAGCCAAGAACGACTAATATGCGTGAGAATAAAAAGATCATGCTCAATCAAGAGGAAGTAGAAAAAAATGCAAAGCAGAAACAACCATCTTCCAGCGCATTGGGTACGCCTCAAGCAGATCGATTACTCGGCAATCGAGGTTATAACGATCCCACTCAGACGGATAACCCTGGATTAGGTCACGATCGAGGTTTCAATAAAGGAAAATCTGAGAAAGACAACAATCGTTTTAATAACGCCAATCCCCCCAATAAGATCCATCGCAGTAACAATATTCATATGGGTGTTCCAGCTTATTAGAAAATCACCCATCGCATTCTAATCTTCAACGATTACCCTCCAATAATTCGTCATCGATCGCGGTTACGTTCTATCTGGCGCTAACCGCCCCATCTATCTAATAATAATCTTTATTACCGGGTATTCTTTTTTTAAAACAATATCGTTCCAATGGATAATTGAAAAAGAAAAAAATCGACTCACCTCAAATTTTGGGCTATTTGTTTAAACCTATGCAGCAAAATCGATTGCACTTACTTTCTTCTAAGCGATTCTTACCACTTTTCGCATCACAATTTTTAGGTGCATTCAATGACAATATTTTTAAGAATGCACTGATTATTTACATGACCTACGTTGTGATCGATCAATCCAGCGTAGACCCGGAAATCATGGTTACGCTTGCTGCGGGCATTTTTGTGTTGCCATTCTTCCTTTTTTCATCAACCGCAGGACGACTTGCAGACAAGTGGGATAAAGCCAAGCTTATTCGGATCATTAAGTTCATCGAAATTCCACTGATCATTGGCGCAGCCGCCGCTTTCCTACTTCATAGCATTCCGTTATTGATGATTTTGCTTTTCTTAATGGGAATGCAATCGACTTTCTTTGGCCCACTGAAATATGGAATCTTGCCGGATCAATTACTCAAAAATGAACTAATCGAGGGAAATGCACTGATTGAGGCGGCTACTTTTTTAGCTATCTTAGCAGGCACAATATTGGGTGGCTTACTTATTCTTGCCAATAACGGCACCAATTTGGTAGCCATCGTCATGATCATGACAGCGTTTGCTGGTTGGTTAGCCAGTTTATTTATTCCGTCAACCCCAGCCAGAAGTCCAGAAATTAAAATTGGATTCAATATTTGGAAAGATACTCAAGCGCTCCTTCATCACATTCAGCAAAATAAGATTATCTTTCGCTCCATTCTAGGTATTTCCTGGTTCTGGTTACTCGGCGCAACCTATCTTTCACAGCTCCCAACATTTTCTAAAAATATCATTGGGGGCAATGAGCAAGTCGTCACCTTATTCTTAGTCATATTTTCGGTTGGGATAGCGATTGGCTCTTTGCTGTGTAATAGATTACTTAAACAGGAGATTGCAGCCACCTATACACCGGTGGGAATTTTAGGCGTTACGTTATTCTCCATCGATCTATTTTTTGCGGCTGGGCAAATTAACCCTGCGGAAAATACCGCATTAATTGGCGCAACTGAGTATTTGAGTACCTTTACACATTGGCGTATCTTATTTGACCTACTCGGAATCTCCATATGCGGTGGGATTTTTATCGTTCCGTTATATGCGATCATCCAAGACTGCTCAGAAACGTCCCATCGCTCCCGCGTATTTGCTGCTAACAATATTATCAATGCGCTGTTCATGGTAATCGCAGCCATCACGATCAGTTTGATGTATTACAGCAACTTTTCAGTGACGGATTGCTTTCTCACACTCGCGATACTAAACGGCTTCGTAGCACTTTATATCTCGACGCTTTTGCCTCACGCATTAGTTAAATCACTGCTGCAAGCTCTTTTATACACATGTTACCGACTTGAAATCAAAGGGTTAGAAAATTATCGTGACGTAGGTGAAAAATCCATCATCGTTGCCAATCATTTATCGTTTTTAGATGCGATTCTTTTAAGCGTTTGTATCCCCGATCAACTTTGTTTTGCCATCAATACCCATATTGCGCAGAAATGGTGGATAAGACCTTTTCTGTTTTTGGCTGAAACCGTAGCAATTGATCCGACCAACCCAATGTCGACCCGATTATTGATCGATCGGGTCAAAAAAGGAAAACGCATCGTGATTTTTCCTGAAGGCAGATTAACCGTCACCGGTTCTCTCATGAAGATTTATGAAGGACCGGCAATGATTGCCGACAAATCCGGTGCAACGTTACTGCCGATTAGTATTGTCGGCGCTCAATACACCCCTTTTTCAAGACTCAAAGGCAAATTAAGAATTCGCTGGTTTCCTAGAATCACGATAACGATCATGCCGCCTGAGTGGCTTAATTTACCGAACGAAGTTCGTGGAAAGCAACGTCGACAACTTGCAGGAAACAAGCTGTACGATATCATGACGTCTGCTTTGTTTCATAGTAATGATCTCCAACAAACTTTGTTCCAATCCCTACTGGATGCCTCCCATATTCATGGAAAAAACCATATCATTGCTGAAGATATCGAGCGACAACCCATTACCTATTCTCAATTATTAACCCGTAGCTTTATTTTGGGTAGTCGGTTATGCAAATTTTCCAAACCTGCAGAAAATATTGGGCTATTGCTCCCTAATTCCATTGGTACAATTGTCACTTTCTTTGCACTGCAAGCGTATGCACGAATTCCTGCAATGCTTAACTTTTCTGTCAGCAAAGCTAACTTAGTGAATGCTTGCCAAATTGCAAGCATTCGAACGCTTGTTACCTCGAATCGCTTTATTGAAGTTGCAAAGCTTACCAACGTAATCGATAACTTCCGAGCGATGGGAATAACGGTACTTTATTTAGAAGATCTTCGGCGAGAAATTCATTGGTGGCACAAGCTCTTGGGGTTTCTGGCGAGTTTGATTCCACAGACTTACTACCGATTGTGTTGTCCCGCTAGCCACCCTGACACTCCCGCTGTAATTCTCTTCACATCAGGTTCAGAAGGTTTGCCCAAGGGGGTCGCACTGAGTCACGTTAATCTTCAAGCGAATCGATTTCAGGTTGCAGCGCGAATCGACTTTGGGCCGACAGATATTGTTTTCAATGTTTTACCGATTTTTCACTCTTTTGGTCTAACCGGCGGCACACTTTTACCTATCCTGTCAGGTATCAAAGCCTTTCTTTATCCATCGCCGCTTCATTATCGAGCAATTCCAGAGTTAATCTACGATTCCAATGCAACGATTCTCTTTGGAACGGATACATTTCTCACTGGCTATGCGCGTCATGCCAATCCGTATGATTTTTATAGTCTTCGATATGTTTTTGCAGGCGCCGAGAAATTACGAGAAAGTACACGCAGAGTATGGTCGGAAAATTATGGCGTGCGTATCTTTGAAGGCTATGGTGCCACAGAAACTTCACCCATCCTCAGCTTGAATACACCGATGCATAATCGACCAGGATCGGTTGGGCGTATGCTTCCTGGCATAGCCTACCGACTAGAAAAAATAAGCGGGATCGAAGAAGGAGGAAAATTATTGGTATCGGGCCCTAATATCATGATGGGCTATTATTTAATAAATGCTGCGGGCCAAATCAATCCGCCTAACCAAGGTTGGTACGATACCGGTGATATCGTAGCAATCGATCAAGACGGCTATATTTTTATCAAGGGACGAGCAAAACGCTTTGCAAAAATAGCAGGGGAGATGATATCGCTAACCGCAGTCGAAGCTTACATCAGCAAACTTTGGCCAAATTATCAGCATGCCGTCGTCGCTATTCCTGATTCAAAGAAAGGGGAACAACTCGTACTCATCACCACTAACCCAACTGCGGGTCGTAATGAAATTCTCACTTATGTGAATCAACAAGGGTTTGGTGAGCTGAGTATTCCCAAAACCATCCTCATCAAAGAAGATATCGCTGTTTTAGGTTCGGGAAAAACAGATTATGTTGCATTATTAGACTGGGTCAATACACAATCGACCCAAACTCATAACAAAGACCAACTCAATGACTAGCCGTATTTCTTCCGGTTTCTGCGGCGTCGACTATGCGCGCGCTTGGCCTCTTCTTCCGTCAACGGTGCAGGTTTTTTGTTTGCATAAGGATTATGCCCAACACGAAATTCAACTCGCAGCGGTGTTCCTTCGAGGTTAAAGAAATCACGGAAGGTGTTTTCAAGGTAACGACGGTAGGTTTCTGGGACATGATTCAGCATACTGCCATGAACAATAATCAAGGGTGGATTTGATCCCCCTTGATGGGCATACCGTAACTTGGGATACGACATCCCTCCTCTGGGCGGCGATTGTTTCATAACGGCTGCATGCAAAACTCGTGTCAATTTAGGCGTCGGCAAACTCGCCATGGCTGCTTTATAAGCAGTATCAATCGACAAAAACAGCTCATGAATCCCTTTAGCCTGTAATGCAGAGATAAAATGAAATTTGGCAAAATCAAGAAAAATAAAGCGTCTCAATATCTCTCGCTTGATTGTTTCGCGCTGGTAGCTATCCAACCCATCCCATTTGTTAATAGCCACAACTAATGCTCTGCCCGTTTCTAGTACAAAACCGGCAATATGCGCATCTTGATCTGAAATATCATTTTGAGCGTCTAATACCAGCACTACTACATTTGCATCTTCAATCGCTTGTAGCGTTTTGATTACTGAAAACTTCTCAACCGCCTCAAAAACTTTGCCGCGTCGCCTTAATCCTGCAGTATCAATCAGCGTATAGGGACGTTGGTGATATTGAAAATCAATATAGATACTATCGCGGGTGGTTCCCGGTTGATCAAACGCAATGACGCGCTCTTCGCCAAGCAAGGTATTAATTAAAGTAGATTTACCAACATTGGGTCTGCCCACAATAGCGATCTTTGGCCCCGCTTCCAGCGTTATTTTTTCTTCTTCTGCCAAAAATTCAAAGGGAGCCAAGGCTGATTCCACAAGCTCAGCGATATATTGGCCATGTGTCGCTGAAACAGCACAAGGATCACCCAAACCCAATTCGTGGAATTCAGAAGTAATGAGCGAAGTATTCATTCCTTCTGTTTTATTGACGACTAATTGAATTCTTTGCCCAGATTTGCGTAACTGTTCTGCAATAATTTTGTCATGGGGTGTTAAGCCTTGCCTACCATCCACCACGAATAGAATAACATCTGCCTCATCAATGGCTTGCAAGGTTTGCTTCGCCATCGCATATAAAATACCGGATTTCACAACAGGCTCAAATCCGCCCGTATCCACGACAATGAATGGCTTTTTGCCTACTTTACCCTGACCATAATGCCGATCACGAGTTAATCCAGGTAAATCAGCCACGATGGCATCACGACCACGGGTTAACCGATTAAATAACGTAGATTTCCCTACATTAGGTCGGCCAACAAGCACTAAAGTGGGATTCATTGCTTAGCGTAAAGGCTATAGGAGAATTGTTGCGTGAAAGAAATGACTGATTATTAATTAATAACGAATCAACTCGTTTTACTACCATGCTTATTGGGGTAAGAAAGCATAGATACCCCCTTTTGATGTTTGTACAATAAACCCGTCAGGAATATATTCTGGTCGACTATAAATCGGACTTTCATCGGTAGTTGCTCTCGCGACCAAATTACCGTCATAGCGATTCAATAGGGTTACATTGCCTTCCGCATCTGCGACGACTAACAAAGAACTGCCGCCAACCAATTGTGGTGCAGAAAGTTTGCGAGTTCCTAATTTTGCCTGCTTCCACATCATTGCGCCGCTTCGCTTATCATAAGCCACCACGGCACCCCGTTCTTCACTGACATAAATATAATTATTATCCATAACGAGTCCAACATGACTCGATGCATCCCGCGCCCATATTTGGTTACCATCCATGATTTCAAAACAAGCGATACGGCCACGATAAGCAACCGCACAAACTTGTTGGTCATCAATAACGGGTAGACTGGTTATATCGGTCATTCGTTCCAGCTCAGTTACGCCTTTCGGCTGTGAAACAGCAGCTTCCCAGCCAATATTTCCGTTTAACATATTCATTGCAATAAGCTTTCCACCAGATAGCCCAACAAAAACGGCACCGCGCGCAACGAGCGCACCCGCAAAATTCCTAACTGTCAATGCAGGTGTAACCCCTTGATAAACCCATTTGCGCGATCCATCCGCAGCATCTAGTCCAAAAACACGGCCATCGCCTGTTCGAACAACGACAATGCCACGATGCACTTGGGGTGCGCTTAACACTTCACTGGTTAAACGCGCTTTCCATAATTCACCGCCCGATTCATCAAAAGCGTGAACTTCCCCATTAAATGTCCCCACCAAGACTAAACCTTCTCCCGCGCCGACTCCACCTGATAATTTAAGTTTTGTCTTTATCTGCCAAGTTTCCTTTCCATTCAGTGGGTCAAGCCGTGTTAAAAATCCCTTTTCATCGGCCGTGTAGATAGCTCCATTTTCATAGATGGGTTCAAATACAGCAATTTCGCTCTCACTGACTTTAGATTTCCAAATTAAAGGCAGCGTCGGCAACGCTTTTAACGCTGCGATTTCTTCTTCATCAATTTGAATTTCATCTTTGCCACTACTGAAGCGATCGATTAGATTACTGATACCAAAGTCCCCAAAATCGCCGAATCCACCCAATCCGCCAAAGCTGGAGCACCCCGTTAATAGTACTAACCCAAAGTATGAAAAAAACTTTTGTAGTATTTTCTTTATTTCAAAAACAAGAAAAAAAACTAACGTGTAACTAATCACCTGCTATTTGCTCACTTTAACTGCGTCTAATTTCATTTGAACGAGATTCATGTAATTACTTTTACTCATACTAAAGCGGTCATAGGCTTTCTGATAGGCGGCACTCGCTTCACTCGGCTTTCCTGCAGCAACCAATATATCCCCTTTCAAATCAGCGTAAAGTCCGCTGAAAGATTCTCCATGCTGACTATCCAATAATTTCAATGCTTCATCAAATTTCTTCTCATCCAGCAAAACTCCAGCTAGGCGCAGCCTTGCGATATCCTTTATTTCCAGCTCTTTTGCATGATCAAGAATCCATTGCAATTTAGCTTTAGCTTCTGGAAGATTTCCCAAATTTTTATTGGCTTGAGCAGCTATTAATGCTGCCCGAGAAGCGTAGCCGCTCTCAGGATAACCGGTAGTCAGTAGATGCAGTGCATCATTGATTTTTTCTGAGCTACCGCCCTTATCGACCTGCTGTTGCAATACTGCAAACAAGTCGGCAGC
>SSFW01000163.1 GCA_008015595.1 Nitrosomonas sp.
AGTGAATTTTCTTCACTCCATACTCCCTCTTCTGGCCTTCCTAGATGAGAGGTAACCATTACTTTCCCTCCCCGCTCTAGGCAGTGTTTGATAGTCGCCATGGATGCTGTAATCCTGGCGTCCGATGTTACCTTTCCATCTGCGATAGGAACATTTAGATCAGCACGGATAAAAATCCGTTTACCTTTCAAATCAAGATCGACGAGTTTAATGACTGACACGTTAACTCCATTAAAACTAATTAGAAGATTCTGGTCAGCAAATCAATCATTAACTGACCAGCTTTGACGCTTTACTTGCTCGCAATGACTTTAACCATTTCTAACACTTTGCAAGAATAGCCCCATTCGTTATCGTACCAAGCGACTACTTTCACGAAGTTTTTATCCAGAGAAATGCCTGCTTCAGCATCAAAAACAGAAGTGCAGCTTTCGCCACGAAAATCAGTTGAAACAACTTTCTGATCGGTATAGCCCAATACGCCTTTCATGGTTCCCTGAGAAGTAGATTTCATTACGCTACAAATCTCGTCATAAGTTGCGTCTTTATTGAGCTCAACCGTCAAATCGACAACCGATACATCAGATGTCGGTACGCGAAATGCCATACCGGTTAATTTTTTATTTAATTCTGGAATAACGACACCTACCGCTTTTGCAGCACCTGTTGAAGATGGAATGATATTCTCAAGAATACCACGGCCACCACGCCAATCTTTGTTAGATGGGCCATCAACTGTTTTCTGAGTAGCAGTAGCAGCATGCACTGTTGTCATCAAGCCACGTTTAATGCCCCACGTATCATTTAATACTTTAGCAATTGGTGCTAAGCAATTTGTCGTACAAGATGCATTTGAAACAATGGTTTGACCCGTATAGGCTTTATCGTTAACCCCATAAACAAACATCGGCGTATCATCTTTAGAAGGCGCTGTCATAATTACTTTTTTTGCTCCAGCTGTCAGATGTTTCTCACAGGTTTCTTTTGTTAAGAACAAACCGGTTGCTTCCACAACGATATCTGCACCCACTTCGTTCCATTTAAGTTCAGCCGGATCTTTAATGGCTGTGAGACGTATGCGCTTTCCATTGACGACCAATGTATTGCCTTCAATTGCAACGGTGCCGCTGAATCGACCATGAACAGAATCATGCGTAAGCATATAAGCCAAATAATCTGGCTCCAGCAAATCATTAATTGCAACTACATCAATATCGCTAAATTTTTCTATCGATGCTCTAAAAACCATACGACCGATACGACCAAAACCATTGATTCCAACTTTAATTGCCATAATTTTCCTACTCCTCAAATCAATTACTAAAATAAAACTAGTGCAGCATCTTGAGAAAACTCATCGTGCTTAAATTATTCTTTTTATTGCATTTACAACATTCTCTGTCGTAACACCGAAATGCTTAAACAAAACTTCAGCGGGTGCAGATTCACCAAACGTATCAATGCCGATAATTTCACCTTCAAGGCCTACATATTTACGCCAATAATCAGTTACACCTGCCTCGACCGCAACACGCTTAATTCCTTTAGGCAAGACCGCCTCTTGATACGCCTTGTCTTGTCGATCAAATAAATTAGTACACGGCATCGAAATCACTCGTACATGAATTCCTTCATCAGCAAGCGTTTTTTGTGCTGCCATTGCAAGCCCCACTTCAGATCCAGTCGCAATTATTATTGCTCGTGGCTTGCCATCCGCTGCTTCAGATAAAATATAACCACCCTTGTCAATTAGCTTGATAACATCAGTCTCTCGTTTTTGGAAAGGTAGATTTTGGCGACTAAAAATCAGCGTTGTAGGGCCATTCTTCCGTTCAATCGCACGTGCCCAGGCGGCTGTTGATTCCACTGTGTCACAAGGTCTCCAAACATCCATATTTGGAATTAAACGTAACGTTGCTGTTTGTTCTACCGGTTGATGCGTTGGACCATCCTCACCTAACCCAATTGAATCATGAGTAAACACAAAAATACTCCGAATTTTCATTAACGCTGCCATTCGTAATGCATTTCGTGCATATTCTGAAAACATGAGGAAAGTACCACCATAAGGAATAAAACCACCATGCAGCGATAATCCATTCATGATTGCGCTCATTCCAAATTCCCTTACACCATAATAAATGTAATTACCGCCTGATTCGCTACTTACCCCTTTTGAACCAGACCACAAGGTAAGGTTAGAGCCAGCTAAATCTGCTGATCCCCCCAGTAATTCAGGAAGCGCAGGCGCCAAGCCTTCAATGGCGTTTTGGGAAGCTTTACGTGTAGCAATCGTTTCACCTTTTGCATTCACTCTTCCCACTACACCGTCAACATACGCTGACCAATCTTTGGGTAAATCACCATTGACCCGGCGCGTAAACTCAGCAGCCTCTTTAGGATATTTCTGGCTATACTCAGAAAATTTTTGATTCCATTCACTTTCAAGTTTCTTACCTTTTGTACGTGCATCCCATGCATCATAGACTTCTTTAGGCACCTCAAAGGGCAGATGGCGCCAGCCTATATGCGGCCTTGTTGCAGCAATCTCTTCATCACCAAGCGCTGCCCCATGCACCGCATGCGTATTGGCTTTATTCGGTGAACCCATGCCAATAACCGTTTTGCAACAAATCATCGATGGTTTATCTTGTTTCTTCTTAGCCTCTTCGATTGCGGCTTCAATTGCTTCTGGATCGTGACCATTCACATTCGGGATCACATGCCAACCATAGGCCTCAAAGCGCTTAGGTGTATCATCAGTAAACCAGCCTTCAACATGGCCATCGATAGAGATTCCGTTGTCGTCATAGAAACAAATGAGCTTACCTAAACCAAGCGTTCCTGCTAATGAACAGGCTTCATGAGAGATTCCTTCCATGAGACAGCCATCACCTAAAAATACATACGTATAGTGATTTACAATATCGAAACCGGGTCGATTGAATTCATTTGCAAGAATTTTTTCTGCGAGTGCCATACCCACCGCATTGGTGATTCCTTGCCCGAGTGGGCCAGTCGTTGTTTCCACCCCTGGTGTATAACCATACTCAGGATGTCCTGGTGTTTTAGAATGAAGTTGTCTGAAATTTTTTATATCTTCAATTGACACATCATATCCAGTTAAGTGGAGCAAAGCGTAAATCAGCATTGAGCCATGGCCATTAGACAATACAAAACGATCACGATCAGCCCATTTTGGATTACTAGGATTATGGCGCATATGATGAATCCAAAGCACCTCAGCAATTTCTGCCATACCCATTGGCATGCCTGGATGGCCAGAATTAGCCTTTTGTACTGCATCCATCGCCAATGCACGAATTGCGCTTGTTAGATTCTTGAATACTGGCGCTTTAAAATCCCCAAATGCTCCCATTTATATACTAGCTCCCCAATAATGATCAAAACGAAACCTTCCCTGTCAAAAAATTGACAAGGCGAGTCGGCAAAAACTGTTATTATCTACTAACTTAGGATTCGCTACAATATCGATTCCACGATGTGATGTTGAAACTTAACCACCATGACCACGTAGTTTAATTCCAAGCATTTTAATCTTCCGATAAAGATGCGTCCGTTCAAGACCTGCCCTTTCTGCAACACGTGTCATATTGCCACTTTCCTGATCAATGAGCTTCTCAAAATAATTTTTCTCAAACAAATCCCGCGCTTCTCGCAACGAAACATTGAGCGGTATATCTGGTGTAGCAGACATGGTGGGCGATAATGGGGGCGTAAGTACTTGTTGAACTTCCTCAGCGCTAATTTCACTGCCAGTACATGTTAGCGCCAAAGAATGCACAACACTCTTCAACTGTGCCAAATTTCCAGGCCAGTCATAATTACGCAATGTGTTAAGGGCTGCTGTACTAAAATGGACAAAAGGAACTTCACCTGTTTCAATGCTCGTTGAAAGAAGTTGATTGGCAAGCTCTGGAATATCCTCACGATGTGTCCTTAATGAGGGCACGTTAATCGTTAGATTACTGAGTATCTCATACAATTTTGAATTGTAGGTACCTTGCGCAGTTAGCTCTGCCAAGGGTTGCGTCGTTGCACAAACCAACCGAACATTAAATTTTTCCAACTTTCCAAGCAAAAGTAGCAAACCTTTCTGTTCTAGCTTATTAAGACCACCGATCTCTCTAAAAAAGAGCAGCCCATTTTTCACTTGCTCTAAAATTCCCACGGGGTTATCTGCCAAAAAAGAAAGTTGCTCCGGCTCAACCCAGGGAGTATTAACGCGATGCAAGAAGCGAGCACAATGCTCAACCCCTACACCGGATTCGCCCACCAATAAAACCGGCGACACCAGATTGACAATTTGCTCGAGTTTCTTCTTCAATTCAACGATTTGGGGTCCCTTCCCCAAGTTGGCCAAAGAAATCGTTAAAGCTGGCTTACTTTGTCCTCCCCGAAGCGCTTGCTTGACTGTGCTCAATAATTTCTGAAGGGGAATCGGTTTTTCTAAATAATCAACCGCACCGATGCGCGTTGCTTCAACAGCAGTATCAATCGTTCCATGTCCTGACATCATGACAACTGGCATAGTCAATACACCACTATTTGCCCAGTCCTTAAGTAAGGTAATACCATCCGTATCGGGCATCCATATGTCGAGTAATACTAAATCGGGCCGACTCTGATTACGACAAACGCGCGCCTGCTCCGCATTTTCAGCCAATACTACTCGGTAGCCTTCATCACTTAGAATCTCAGACAATAATTCTCGTATGCCAATTTCATCATCAACAACTAGAATAGTATTGTTGGCCATATATCACTCCTTTCGTATCCGAGTTCAATCTGCTTCCTTGGTCCCCATTATGCTTTACCACTATCAGACCAATCGGTTCATTGTCGATGCCACTTGCCCAGCGTTAATCGCCGGCAACGTAATTGTAACTTTTGCTCCATGGGGTTGGATATTTTCAATTTGGATTGCACCATTATGTTCATCAACAATTTTTTTAACAATTGGCAATCCAAGTCCTGTACCTCTTGGCTTAGTGGTTACGTAAGGCTCAAAAGCCAGTGTTTTAATTTCTTCGGCAAAACCCTTTCCATTATCGATAATGCACAACCTAACATTTCCTGAAATCATATCAGTACTCACCGTAATCGTACCATTCTTAGTATCTGCTAGCGCATCTTGAGCATTCTGTAGTAAGTTATGAATCACTTGTCGCAATCTTGCCGGGTCACCCCGAATTAACAAAAGATCAGAGGATAACGCTAATTTTATTTCTGGGCACTGCGAATTCTCGGCTTTAGCATTAGAGGTTTCGTACAAAGCCAAAACCTCATGAATTAACCGATTAAAATCAATCTGAACCATTTCCAATTCAGGAATACGCGCATATTCACTAAACTCATTTACCATCTTTTTCAAGGCTTCAACTTGGTTGACAATGGTTTCAGTCGAACGCTGTAAAATCTTAGCATCCTGTCCGCTTAATTTATCCATTAACCTATGCTGCATTCGTTCTGCAGAAAGCTGGATCGGGGTCAGTGGATTTTTTATTTCGTGCGCCAGTCGACGCGCAATTTCCCCCCAGGCCACGGTACGCTGCACCTGCAATAATCCTGTAATATCGTCAAACACGACGATTCCACCACCGCCTGAAGATTCAGGCAATCGCGTCCCACGTAGCAGCAAAACTTGGTCTTTACTTTCACTAAAATGCAAAACCTGCCTTTGCCATTCTCCACTTTGAGTGGACCCAAATCCATTCTGAATTTCTGATGCTAAAAGATGAAACTTAGGCTCTTTCTCAACACACTCATCGATCGCCAGGCCTTCAAGATAAATTAATGGAATTTGTAAGATTTGCTCCGCGCTGCGATTGACCGTTCTTATTTTTAGTTTGTCATCAAATACCATCACGCCAGAAGAAAGATTCGCCAGAATACTTTCTAAATAAGCACGCGCACTTTCAATCTCATGCTGACTTTGTTGCGCATTAACGCGAGCCAGATCTAATTGCTCCGTCATTAAGTTAAACGATTCCGTTAAAATACCCAGCTCATCATTGCTAAAAACCTGATGTCGCCTGCTGAAATCACCCTGAGCAACAGCGCGTGTCCCTTCTGCGAGCATACCCAGCGGTGCACTTAATTTTTCACTGATAAGAGAAGCGCTCGCTAGCGCTGAAAAAAGCGCTAACAGCAGTGCAAATGTTAATGTCACACTATATAGTCGCGTAATCCCCTGTTTTGATAGTACCAACTCCTGGTAATTTCGATACCCGGTCTGAACGATCTCAGCATTTTCGGCAAGGCCAGAAGGCACTTGCTGCAACACTTGCAATACGCGAATATCGTCTTCCAGACTCAGCACATTAACAGGAACGAGAACCCGTAAAAACAACCCTTTATTAGGAATTGACTCAACTGCGCTATAGCTCTTTTGCATTCTAATATGTCGCATAGCAGTTGCATTAGGTATCTCTGGAAATAACGCGACATCATCAAGACTTGAAAACGCAATGGCTTTTCCATCTTGATTGAACAAAGTCGCTTCTTGTATATAGGAATGTGCTAAAAGTTGGTTTAATGAAGAAAGAGTTTGAGACGGCGAATCAGCAAGCGCTAGTGCTGTAACCTTCGCTTTTTTTTCCAGCTCTTCCAGTAAATTATCCAGCATGGTTTGGCCTAGATTGATTCCACCTTCAAGCGCTTGATCAACTTTGACATCGAACCAAGATTCGATACTCTTCCCGAGAAATTGAACTGAGATTCCGTATACCAATGCCCCAGGGAGAATTGCCATTAATGAAAAAACCACTAACAGTCGAAACGCCAACCGCGAACCAAAAACTCGTGTTTTAAGCCTTTTTCTTAGCCTCCATAGTAAGAAACCAACGATACCGAGGAGCAGCAACACAAAAAAAACATTCAGTACAATCAGCCAACGATAAAATTTCCCTAGAAAATCGGTATTCGCCCCTGCCGTTGCCAAGAGAAACAGCATGACGACACTTAATCCTGTAACGAGAAGGATAAGATATTTCACTGATTATCTTTGAATTGAAAATGATGGCGCTGCAGGCAGTTTAGTGCGCCATTCTTTTTTTTCTGAACTCAAGTTCCATTCTTTGGAACTCAATGATTCAAGTTGGAAGGGCTTAGATAAGCGAGAAGCATCAAGCCATACTTGTAAACTAGCTAAGTATTCCATATTGGGCTTAAGCTCCGATTTCTCTTCAACCGGAATATAATGCTGAGTGCCCAGCTCTTGAAGTGCATCGATTAATGTATCGAACCCTTGCGATTTGGATCGGTGGCTCAGCCGATACTGGCGGGTTAGTGCGTTATAACTTAGGCCGATTCTTAATTTACTTCTTGCTACCTCATCATCCACCCAGTACCACTTGGTATCAATCAATGCAAATTTAATCACAAAATATAAAACAATCCCCTTTTCGAGGGCTTGCTCTAAGGTACTATTTAATTCAATTGCCGCATCAACATTAATCTGATAACCAGCATCGGTTGCCTCCAATGCAAATGATTTAATTTTTATGTTGCCTTCACTATGGGCCGACTGAATGGTTACACCAATGAGTACCCCCCCTAATATCAGCATACTAACCAGTCTTTCCAACCAATTCATGCCGTTATATTTTATAAAATGAGGCATAATAAAAACCATCATGAGAGGAGTTAGGTATCAATTGCCCATTATTAACTTCATTATGTACGATTGGAAGTAAGCGAGCATCAGGATGTTTATCCAAGAAATTCGTTACTTGCTGACCGTTCTCTTCAAAAAAAACAGAACAAGTCACATAGAGCAATTTCCCTTCACTTTTAAGAAGTGGCCACAATGCATCTAAAATATTTTGTTGCATATTCGCAAACGTAGCAAGATCGGTAATACGCCGCAGCCACTTTATATCAGGGTGTCGACCAACCACTCCGGAAGCACTACAAGGGACGTCTGCCAGAATTCGATCAAAGTATTTCCCGTCCCACCATGAAGATGTTAATGCTGCATCCCCACAGACTTGCTGAAAGGGTTCAATTCCTAATCGCTTAAAATTTTCTGACACGCGATCCAAACGCTGTTGGTCATTATCGAGGACCGTCAATTGGATATTTGCCACTTCCATTAAATGGGTGCTTTTCCCCCCGGGAGCTGCGCATGCATCAAGGACAGTCATTCCATCGCGAACATCCAGAAAAGGCGCGGCTAATTGGGCCCCCGCATCCTGGATCGAGACATAGCCTTGCTCAAACATCGGTAATTTTTGTGTGGGTACTGGCTTAGATAACATAAGTGCATTATCCCATACTTGGCAGCTTTCAATCTCACACCGATTAAGTAGCGCTTGATAATCGATGACGCTGGTTTTGTGTCGATTCACTCGCAACGTCATGGGAGGATGATGATTATTCGCCAGCAAAATCGCTTCATACTGCTGTGGGTATTGATATCTTAATTTATCTATCCACCATTGTGGATGCGAAAATCTTCCTGTTTCATGTGCATTGGCTAGATCCAACAAAGCCGTATCATTTCTTAAAAAATTTCTTAGAATCGCATTAACCAAACCTGCTGAACCTTTGTTTTTAGTTAATTTCCGAGTCGTTGCGACAGCACAATCCACAATTGCGTAGTCAGGTGATTTACTATAATGAAGCTGATATAAGCTTACCAGCAGTAGATTCCGCAACCGTTTGTCTGACAAGGGTCGCTTTACTAATTGACTCAACACCCCTTCCAGTTGGCCTAAATATCGCAGCACACCATAAACTATATCTTGAATAGCGCCGCGCTGCTGCAATGATAGTAACGGATTATGATGCCAGAGCGCTTGCAGCACCAAGGTTAAATTTTTCCCAGACAAAACTATTTCGATTGAATCTACAGCAAGCTGCTGAATTTTCATCATACCAATATCAGCTATGCTACTCCCTCCTAAATGCCCTAATTCTAGTTAAACTACAGAATGGGTTAATCAGTGACCGAAGCACGACTAAACCATGAACTCACCCCGTTTCATGGGATTCCCTTTAAGAAAATCCTTTACTGGTAATTTTTTCCCCCCGGCTCTTTGAATCACTTCCAGAACTATCGCGTGCTTACCACAAGCAACGGTAATACCGTCATTATCGATATTAACAATCTCACCGGGCTGCCCAGAAAGCTTCTGTTCAATTCGTGCTTGCCATATTTTCAACGATAGCGATCGATAGCTAGTAAAAGCAACGGGAAACGGATTAAATGCGCGAATATTGCGATCGATCACCGCTGCATCAAGACTCCAATCGATTTTTGCTTCATCCTTTTCAATTTTACGCGCATAACAAACTTCCTCATCATTCTGCTCAACAGCCAACAATTTTCCTTGTTGTAATAGACCAAGCGCTTCAATAATACATTGCGCACCTAATTGCGCTAGGTTGTCGTGCAATGATTGCGCTGTATCGGATGGATCGATTGGAATGGTTCTCTGCAATAATATGTCACCCGTATCTAAACCCTGATCCATTTGCATGATCGTTATCCCCGTTTCTTGATCACCAGCTTGAATGGCGCGCTGGATCGGGGCAGCACCCCTCCACCTCGGCAGAAGAGATGCGTGGATATTTAAACATCCCTGTAACGGTAACTGCAAAATTGATTCTGGCAAGATAAGTCCATAGGCGGCAACAAGCATAACATCTGCTGCAAAAGACTTTAGCTGCTCTTGCGTTACCTCTGATTTTAAAGTCACCGGTTGTAAAACTGGAATTGAGTATTCACTTGCAACTTTCTTGACTTCACTTTCTTGCAGTTTCAATCCCCGGCCAGCGGGTCGATCAGGTTGTGTTAAAACGAGCACAATTTGGAATTGCGCATCGATGAGTGCTTTTAATGCGATTGCAGCAAAAGCAGGGGTTCCTGCAAAAACTATCCTCATAAAAATCGAACCCGATGTATCATCAAACGCTCATCGATAGCACCGAAGGTTTAGCAAGGCGCTGCTGTTTCTTTAATTTGGTCTGGATTCTTGATTGCTTTAATTGCGACAAGTACTCAACAAAAACTTTACCTTCCAAATGATCAATTTCATGTTGTATACACACCGCGAGCAAACCCTCTGCTTGCATCTCGAAGCATTCTCCCTGAAGATTTAGCGCTCTGACGGTAACGAGCTCAGCACGTTTAACCTTATCAAATATGCCAGGTAACGATAAACACCCTTCTCGAAACTCAGCATCACCCGCCTTAGTTATTATTTCTGGATTAATAAATACATTGAGTTGGTCATGTGTTTCGGAAGTATCAATCACAATTACACGTTGATGAACATTAACTTGGGTCGCAGCCAAACCAATTCCTGATGCGTGATACATCGTCTCTGCCATATTTTCAACTAACACACGAGTATCTCGAGTAATTGCTGGCACAACTGACGCAATCTTATGCAATCGCTCATCTGGGTACTGTAATATTTTCAGAATTGCCATAACAAATATGCGTAATTCACGCTACTGAATACCGAAGTTAAATCGTAAAATCGCGGCGATGATAATCGAATTTAAATCCATTTTGTTTTGTCCCCACTACACTCTTGGAAAAAATAAATTTATGCGTACTATTTCCATTATAGCGATGATTTTAGCTATCAGTATATTTTCTGACCGGGCTGCAAAAGCAAAAGATATCGAATTACTCGCTAATGCACCTGAACGATATGTTGTATCTCAAGGGGATACGCTTTGGGGAATTGCCTCTCGCTATCTTAAAGATCCCTGGCAATGGACAGAAATTTGGGACATGAACCAAAAACAAATCAAGAACCCAAACAACATCTACCCCGGTGATATTATTATTCTAGTCCGAGCTGCGGATGGAAGCAGTAAACTAATGTTTGCCAATGAAAAAGCAACGATCAAACTCTCACCCAAAATGCGCATTGAGAAACTTGAGGCTGAGAAAATTCCATCGATTCCATCAAAAAAACTCAAGCCGTTCTTAAGTCAACCTTTAGTCATTGAAAAAAATGGATTGGATCGGGCGCCATTAATATTAGGCTCCAGCGACAATCGCGTTATATTAAGCACTGGTAACACGATCTATGTACAAAATATGCCTTTTGATCAAGGCATGGCTTGGCAAGTTTTCCGTGCAGGAAAACCACTCATTGATCCGGAAGACAACGATCGCGTCCTTGGCCATGAGGCAGTATATCTAGGCGATGTAGAGGGCTCAAATTTTGATGCGATCAGCTCAGTTAGAATTACCCATTCAGTGCAGGAAATTCTCAAGGGCGACCGCCTGATTCCTGCGTCTACACTGCATGTTGACGATTATATTCCCCGTGCACCTGATTTTCCGGTCACAGGACGAATCATTTCAGTTTATGGCGGTGTAACTGAAATCGGTCAAAATGCGATTATCGCCCTTAATAAAGGATCATCGGATGGATTAGAAGTAGGTCATGTGCTTGCTGTTTATCGTAAAAGCACCGCCAAATTGCAAGACAGCAAAATCATCTCGTTACCGGATGAACGCATTGGATTAGTTTTTCTATTTCGAGTTTTTGATAAAGTATCGTATGCTCTTGTTTTGCATAGCGCTCAGGCGATTAAAGTATTTGATGCCGTGCAAACACCATAAAAAAAACAATTTAATAAAAACAATTTGATTGGTTATGAATATTCAGCCAGATATTGAATCCTGGCTAACCCTCAGCTTCATTGAAGGACTTGGTGATGAATCCTTCCGTAAGCTGCTTTTAACTTTTAAACATCCTACGGACATCCTCAATGCCGAGGCTCAACTTCTCGAGCGCTATGTAAAAAAGCCAATTGCCGCAGATATCGCCAATCGTCGCGTTGATCAAAAGAAAATAATCGCTACACTGAAGTGGCTTGAGGATCCTGCTAATGCAATCATTACATTAAATGATGACAATTATCCCAAGCGATTGCTCAATATTGCCGACCCTCCTCCACTACTCTATCTAAAAGGTCAGCGCGAACTACTCAATACTCCCTCCATTGCAATCGTCGGAAGCCGTAACGGTACGCCTCAAGGCATTGTCAATGCGAGTGCATTTGCTGAAGCCGCAAGCAGTGCTGGCCTTTGCGTCGTAAGCGGTATGGCATTAGGTATTGATACAGCCGCTCACCAGGGCGCTCTGCTCGGTTCTTCCAGTAGTATTGCTGTTGTGGGAACCGGATTGGATATCGTTTATCCAGCTAAGAATCATCAACTAGCCCATCAATTAGCCAAGGAAGGCGCTCTCATTTCTGAATTTCCCTTGGGTATGCCAGCAATCGGAAGAAATTTTCCTCGTAGAAACCGAATCATCAGTGGCATCAGCTTGGGTTGTCTCGTCATCGAAGCGACTTTGAAAAGTGGCTCGCTCATCACAGCTCGACAAGCGCTTGAACAAGGACGTGAAGTCCTGGCAGTTCCAGGATCAATTCATTCACCTTTATCGAAAGGTTGCCATGCGTTGATTAAGCAAGGTGCAAAACTTGTAGAAAATATTAATGACATTCTCGATGAGTTTAATTATCAACCGCTTAACTTGGCTAATCCGTTAGCAACTGATGAAGCGATCAAACAAACTTACGCTCAAGAAAACACGATTTTACTTTCTCATTTAGATTATGAAGCGACTGATATCGACAAATTGTGTACTCGGAGTGGCTTGACTGTGGAAACAGTATCCGCCATGCTATTAGCTCTGGAATTAGATGGAATTGTGGCTAGTTTACCAGGGGGTCGATATCAACGAATTCGTTGATTAACAATACAATTCATTAAAATTCTAATGCGAAATATAATCATGAAGAGCGAAGCGATGTTCGAGATTTTAATTTACTTATTCGAAAATTATTTTGATTCTGAAAACTGCCCAGATTCAGAGACGTTAACACGGAAATTAACACTGGCAGGATTTGGAGAAGATGAGATTAGCCAGATTCTTGGCTGGTTAACGGATCATACCAAGCATGAAGCAGGAAAGTACCCGGTAACTTTATCTCAAAGTAAATCGTTTCGAATTTATTCTTCTTCTGAGTTAGAAGTCATTGACGTCGAAAGTCAAGGGTTTATTCTTTTTCTTGAACAAGCCGGTGTGCTCAATTCATTACAACGTGAGCTGTTAATTGATCGTATTCTTCAGATGGATGGCAGTAGTTCCTGCTTGGATAAAATCAAATTAGTCGTCATGTTCGATCTATGGGTACAAAACCAGTTAACGAATCACGATTTAATCGAAAAATTATTTATTGCCAGCAACCCACGCAATCGACACTAAAATTGACTCGTGATGAGTCTCTAATGCCATGAAAAAACTTAAAAAAACAACCTCATCGATCTGATCACCCTTCAATAACCTTGGTTACTCAATCTGGCCAGCATCAGATGAAGTACTAACATAACCCAATCACTTAAAAAATATCTAATAAAGTAATAACAGAATTTATGAGTAAAAAGCTGATTATCGCTGAGAAGCCTTCTGTTGCAAACGATATTGCCAAGGTTCTAGGAAATTTTACGAAAGAAGCTGATTATTTCGAGAATGATGAGTACATTCTATCCTCTGCTGTCGGACACTTGCTCGAATTAGCAGTCCCTGAAGAATATGAAGTCAAACGCGGCAAATGGAGCTTTGATCACTTGCCGGTCATACCCCCTCATTTTGATCTAATCCCTTTAGAAAAAACAGCAACACGCTTAAAAATACTAACAAAACTCATCAAGCGAAAAGATGTCGACACGTTAATCAATGCTTGTGACGCGGGCCGAGAAGGTGAACTGATATTTCGCTATATTGTGCGCCATAGCAATACCCAAAAGCCCATCAAGCGCTTATGGCTTCAATCCATGACACCATC
>SSFW01000074.1 GCA_008015595.1 Nitrosomonas sp.
ATCACATTCTATCCCTGAGTTTTTTATTACCCAAACTGTCCTGACTGCTGATTGAAGCTTCATTTCAAAAGTAACAATCGTTAGCAGTTCGTCTTGAATTCTTGGAAAAGAAGGAGCAAAACCAACGAGATCTGCAGTTTTTATCATGACAACTTAGGATAGAATTTATCATCCCAAATCAATAAATATCCGATTAACGTATGTTTTTGCAGAACCTGGCCTCAGCAGGTAGTTTCTTAGTTATGCTGGCCATTATCTCTTGCAGTTTTGCAAATATTGCCACAGCTTCAAATACTTCAACGCCAGCTAGCAAAGCTTCGATGGATCCACTGATGGATTTAAGTATCGAAGAATTGATGCAAATTAAAATTACATCAGTGTCCCGGCGCGAACAAAAATTATCTGGCACGCCCTCCGCAATTTTTGTTATCACACAAGAGGATATCCGCCGTTCTGGTGCGACTAGTATTCCCGAAGCGCTGCGCATGGCCCCGGGTGTCGAGGTTGCCCGAGTGGGCACGGATAAGTGGTCAATCAGTGTTCGGGGTTTCAATGGTCGATTTGCAAATAAACTACAAGTTTTAATGGACGGACGTAGTGTTTATACACCGTTATTTTCAGGTGTAATCTGGAGTCAACAAGACACCCTCATGGAAGATATTGAGCGGATTGAAGTGATTCGCGGTCCTGGTGCTACGGTCTGGGGCGCCAATGCTGTTAATGGTGTTATTAACATCATCACTAAAAAAGCCATTGATACGCAAGGTGCCATGATTACTGCAGGGGGTGGTAGCTTTGAGCAGGGGTTTATTGGCATGCGGTACGGAGGAAAAATCAACGAAGCAACGCCGTTCCGGATATACGCTAAAGGATTTAGTCGCGATAATACGCATTCATTAGCTGGAAGTAATTTACAGGATAACTGGCGTTCAGCCAGGGCTGGATTTCGCTTGGACCATACCCGCGGCATCGATCAATTGACGTTGCAGGGTGATGTTTTTATTAATCGAATTGGCGATAGTTTATTACAGCCTACGTTAATATCTCCCTTTAGTCGGCTTGATGTTGTTGATACGACAGAAAAAGGGGGAAATATTCGTTTCCGGTGGGATCGAAATTTTTCTGATCAATCATCGATCATGCTGCAAACCTATTATGATCGCGTCCAGAACCAACTGACGCCATGGACAAAATATGCTGAAAGCTTTGATATCGATTTTCAACATCGATTGCCGATACTAAAAAGCCACGATGTTACTTGGGGGCTGAATTATCGACTATATCACAATAAAGTCGCAGAAACGGAACTCACGCAATTTAACCCTGCACAAAAAACCAATCATAACTTCAGCGCTTTTATTCGTGATGAAGTGACGGTAATTCCAGAGAAATTGTCATTGTCAATTGGTACAAGGCTTGATCACAATGATTTTACCGGATTAGAGATACAACCCAGTGGCCGTTTGATGTTGACACCCAACGAGTATCACTCGATTTGGTTATCGGTATCTCGTGCAGTAAGAATCCCGTCACGCGGTGAAAATGATGTAACCATCGCTGGCCGGACATTACAATCGTTGCCAGGATTGCCTGGATTACCCATTCCAGTACTCATGGCAGTACAAGGGAGTAATCAGTTCGCTTCAGAAAAACTAATTGCTTATGAAATGGGCTATCGTCACCAGGTGTCAGCAAATGCATCGATTGATTTGGCAACCTTTTTTAATGATTATAGCCAATTAAGGGATTTTCGCTTTGGCCAAATGATGCCTGGAACAGGTGTGATACCGCATTGGATATTACCGGTAATATTCAGTAACACGACTTCTGCCCACTCGTATGGTTTTGAATCTGCAATTGACTGGCGCCCGTTCAAAAAATGGCGCTTACAAAGCAGTTACTCCTATTTAACTATTCACACGAATTCGAATCCTGAGTTTCGACAGCTCGATTCATCCTCTGCTGGTGCTGATAAAGCCAACCCGAACCATCAGCTCTCGATCCGATCCCATTATGATTTTTCGGAACAGTTGCAATTAAATTTGTGGTTGCGCTATGTCAGTGCTTTGACTTTCTTCAATATTCCCAGCTACGTAACGATGGATGCAAAACTATCCTGGAAACCCGTGAGGAATACAGAGCTTTTTATTGTGGGCCAAAATTTGTTTAGTAAGAATCATCGTGAATCACAATCAGATTTCATCCCTTCTATTCCAGCACTGATTCCACGGGGTATATATGTGGGCATTGAAAGACGTTTCTAAAAAAGCGATGAATCTAAAATTCTCTATCTGCTGAGTTGTGAGTCAGATCATTTTTCTGCTACGCGAGTGGTTTGCTAATTACTAACCTAAACGTAATGAAGCTTGATAGCACTATCATCCGCTGGATCCTTCTGGTACCAGCAACTTGGGCAGCTTGGTATATTGCTGTTTTCTTAGGCATCGCAATCCTTACGGCTGGTGACGCATTTTGTCCCTCTGAGCAAATCGTGTCAGGTTGGTGCCATGCCAATTGGTATCCCTTCTTTCTTCAATCAGTAATGGTTTTTTCTTCGTCAGTATCAGCTATTTTTGTCGTCGTGGCTGGTTATTACATGGCGCCATCACACCGATCTTTCGTTGGAAAGTTAATTTTTATCACAGGTTCGGCAGTTGCTATCTTCATGGCGATTGAAACCCAAGAATATCTAGCACTTACCGGTGCACTTCTATGTGGATTGGGCTCGCTATTGATTGTGATAAAAGATAGGGCGCAGTGAGCAACCAATAACTGATGCTGATTCTCAGGCACAGCAACTTGCTGTCATGAATCGAAACTGGTGCCGGAGCCGGAATCGAACCGGCACGGACGGATAAGGTCTGAGGGATCTTAAGTCTACCTAAATAGCAAACAAAATCAAAACGTTACCTAGATCTTATTCCACAAAAATAGGTTTTAGACGTCGCGAAGAACGCCTGTGCGGTGAATTCGCAAAGCAATCCACCATTGGTGCCATAGATCGAAGGATTGACCCGAAACTGATCGAATAACCTTGATGTGGATAAATTATTTTCTGTATTGGGTTGTTTTGGTGGTGTAGTTGTGCCGAATTATCGGCGGAATTGGAAGTGGGGGAATGCGGATAGGAATGGTCTTGATGAAAGATTTTGTGTTGGAGTTCGTGTAACACGCTCCAACCTGCCATGTACGATAAAGTTAAGGAAAAATAACCAATGATTATGCAAGTACCAGAACTGAAATCAGGATTTGTAGACTTTGCTGCGATGAGCAATAACATGAATCGTAATATGGCAATGCGCCATATCACAGGTATACAGGATACGCCAGTCACCGACTCGAAGTTTATAAAAGTTTGCGAAAGTACCTGTCAACATCTCGGACTGGATTTGGTCGTAATGCTCCGCAAGCCATTGGATTTTATCTACTATCCTTTTTGCAACTACATTATCGAGCTGAGAAAGATCCTCAAGTGCTTGAGGCGTGAATTGGATGTGATAATTCAAGCCAGCTTCAACTTGTCTTTTACTTCCTGGAGTGAGATGTGTTCGCTGGAACCTAGGGACAATTCAAGCCGCGTTTTGATTTCGTCAGTTAGTTCGAGATGCTGGTCAGGATCCGCCATGATGTTCTGTAACTCTTCATGTACAACTTTCCTGATCAGGGCTTGCAATTCATCTACAGTAAGATCGGCTGCTTTCATAGGATTACCCTCTTCAATCATTTAATTAACGGAAAAGAATTGTGCTCATTATATAGGCTAACGAATAGAGAAGTGGATCCCATTTTTTGGGCAGGTACCTTAGGAGTTATTTTCCGACATACCAACCTGTCTTTTGCAGCCTGACAGACTGATAATAAAACTGATTAGGTACTGCCATCAAGGTCTGGTGCTTCCGGTTTTCATTATAAAACCGGAAATACTTTGCCAACAAATGTGTTGCAACGACCGGTTGAATCCACCGTTCCGAGCTTTACGAGGGAAAGCAGCAACAGATAAAACTGAAAATTCAGGGAATGTTAGAGAAGCTCAAAAACAACTCGATCATTCTACGATTAGCATGACAGAAAAAAGTATTTGAAGAACAGGAAAGGCGGCAAAGTGACACCGACAAAATAATTCTATTTTGTGAGTTATTCACAGTTTTTGCGGAAAAAATTTTGCTACAAAAAAATCGTTCTAAACTGGTGCCCGGAGCCGGAATCGAACCGGCACGGACGGATAAGGTCCGAGGGATTTTAAGTCCCTTGTGTCTACCAATTTCACCACCCGGGCAGTATTTAAATCAATGCTGCTTTCTCAGCTCAGGATGAGCTTTGATGAAAGCAAATAAGAAAGCGATTATACATAGAAATAATCACTTTAGAAACAGCTAGCCCCTTTTGAAAATTTACGATTGTTTTTTTATCAACCTGAATCGATTGCTGGCATGCTGAATTTCAGCCCTGGAGTTGTACGGTTTGCAATCGCAGCTTGATTGTCTGCGATGCTATTGTTACAAAACGATAAGTGAGTGGCGGAAATTTACTTTTTGCGCTGAAAGTTTCTTTTGGGAATATTACGCGAGACGGCGTCCTCCCATGTAAAATACCAATCATTAAAGTAAGTGAGTCAAACTTTTTCTGGGTGGAGGGAGAAGTGGAAGTAACCAATATTAAAACCTATATGCAGTCGGTCGGGCTAAATGCACGCAATGCTTCCCGAGCCGTAGCCAAAGCAGATACCGCAACCAAGAATCGGGCGCTACAGGCAATGGCTGAAGCGATTCGACGCGATGAACGAAAATTAATCGATGCCAATCAGCAGGATCTAGATACGGCCCGATCCAAAGGATTGAGTAGTGCGATGATCGATCGTTTAACCCTTTCAACCAAGGGTATACAAAGCATGGCTGAAGGGCTATTACAGATAGCCGCACTGGCTGATCCGATTGGGGAGATTAAGGATCTGAATTTTCGTCCTTCCGGTATCCAAGTGGGAAGAATGCGCGTGCCGCTGGGGGTCATTGGCATCATTTACGAAGCACGCCCTAATGTGACTGCCGATGCGGCGGGGTTGTGCCTCAAGGCAGGTAATGCGGCAATTTTGCGCGGTGGTTCGGAAGCCATTCATAGTAATCAAGCGATTGCGGCCTGTGTGAAAGAAGGGCTGATCGTTGCGGGGCTGCCGGAAGCGGCGATTCAAGTCATCGAAACCCGTGATCGCGAAGCGGTAGGCGAATTGATCACGATGAAAGCCTTTGTGGACGTCATCGTACCACGAGGCGGGAAAGGCTTGATCGAGCGTATTGCCAATGAAGCACAGATTCCAGTCATTAAGCACCTGGACGGGATTTGCCATGTGTATATCGATGATCAAGCCAATATTGATAAAGCCATTCGCGTTGCTGATAATGCCAAAACACAACGCTATGGCACCTGTAATACCATGGAAACCTTATTGGTGCATGCAGACATTGCACAGCAAGTTTTACCGACGCTTTGTAAAATTTATTTCGATAAAGGCGTGGAATTACGTGGGAATCAAGCCGCATGTGCGATTGTGTCGCCCATGAAATTAGCCACTGAAGTAGACTGGGGTACTGAGTATCTGGCCCCAATTCTCAATGTGCGGGTGGTTGATAGCCTGGATCAAGCCATCGACCATATTACGACGTATGGTTCTCAGCATACCGATTCCATCATCACGGAAAATTTTACCCATGCGCGTCGTTTTCTGCGCGAAGTGGATTCTAGCTCGGTCATGGTCAACGCATCCACGCGTTTTGCAGATGGTTTCGAGTATGGCCTGGGAGCAGAAATCGGTATTTCGACGGATAAAATTCATGCGCGCGGTCCAGTGGGACTAGAAGGCCTGACCAGCCAGAAATTTATCGTATTGGGGGATGGACATATCCGCCAATAAAGGCTGCGATGCGTTCACTGTTTTCGATTGTTTAGATTGATATAAAAAACTGCATGGCAAATACGCTCACGATAACCATTCCTGACATCGGCGATTTCAAAGATGTTCCAGTGATCGAAGTGTTGGTCAAACCGGGTGATACGGTAGAAAAAGAAACTTCGTTGATTACCTTGGAAACCGACAAAGCCGCGATGGAGGTGCCTTCACCCCAGGCAGGCATCGTCAAAACCTTGCATATCAAAGTGGGCGATAAAGTATCGCAAGGGAGTGCCATTTTAACGCTGGAGCTCTCGGCGGTCGTTGAATCTTCAGGTGAACCTGGGGTTGCATCCAGTCAATCAACCCAAGCTATCAACACCGATACGCAATCAACCGCGAAAATGTCAGGCGATATGCATGCCGAAGTAGTGGTGCTCGGGGCAGGTCCAGGGGGATATACCGCTGCTTTCCGTTCTGCTGATCTTGGTAAAAAAGTAATCTTGATCGAACGGTATTCAAGCTTAGGGGGTGTTTGTCTCAATGTCGGTTGCATTCCATCCAAAGCCTTGCTGCATGTCGCCAAAGTGATTGCAGAAGCGAAAGCTGCCTCGAAACATGGCATCGATTTTGGTAAACCGAATATTGATCTCGACCAATTGCGCACTTGGAAAGAATCGGTCATCAATAAATTGACCAAAGGCCTATCTGCGTTGGCCAAACAGCGCAAAGTGCAGGTGGTCCAGGGTATAGGTCGATTTCTCAATCCCCATGCGCTGGAAGTTGATACACCCGATGGGAAGAAAATCGTTACCTTTGATCATTGCATCATTGCCGCTGGTTCAACAGCAACTCGTATTCCTGGGTTTCCTGATGATCCGCGATTGATGGATTCGACCGATGCCTTGGCATTAACCGAAATTCCTAAGCGCATGTTGATTGTTGGTGGGGGAATCATCGGTCTTGAAATGGCCAGTGTCTATCATGCGCTGGGGAGCCAAATCACGATCGTGGAACTCATGGATCAATTGATACCAGGTGCTGATGCGGATTTAGTCAAACCACTGCATAAACAATTGACGAGTCGTTACGAAGCCATTTATTTACAGACCAAGGTCAGTAAAATTACCACCGAGAAAAAAACGCTGAAAGTGACCTTTGAGAGAGCTCAAGCGCCAACTGAGCAAAGCTATGATCGGGTTTTGGTTGCAGTCGGGCGTCGTCCCAATGGGAAAACGATCAATGCCGAGCTGGCCAATATTCAGGTCAATGAGCGTGGCTTTATTCCCGTGGATTCGCAAATGCGCACTAACGTACCGCATATTTTTGCCATCGGTGATATTGCGGGTGACCCAATGCTGGCCCATAAAGCTACTTACGAAGGTAAATTAGCTGCTGAAGTGATTGCCGGACATAAGGTTGCTTTCGATGCGAGCACCATTCCATCGGTCGCTTATACCGACCCGGAAGTTGCCTGGATGGGTTTAACGGAAACGGAAGCCAAGAAGCAGGGCATCGACTATGAGAAAGCTGTATTTCCTTGGGCCGCCAGCGGGCGCGCGATTGCCATGGGCAGTGAAGACGGTTTGACGAAATTGTTGTTTGATAAAGCGTCGCGACGAATCTTGGGTGCTGGAATTGTCGGCGCCCATGCAGGGGATTTGATCGCTGAAGCAGTCTTGGCTTTGGAGATGCATGCCGATATGCAAGACCTGAGTTTAACGATTCATCCCCATCCAACGCTTTCGGAAACGCTATTTTTTGCTGCAGAAATGGCCGAAGGCACGATTACTGATTTATTCGTTCCTAAGAAATCATAGAAATATTGTGAGTAATTAAGAATCCCGCTCTCCTGGTTTCTTGTGCGAATTCGCCAGGGGATGCGGCCAAAAGCGTTGCATGGCCATAAAAGTAAATGAAGCTGACCAGGTGATTAGCGCCAGGCCAGTCAATCCTTCTGCAGCGGTTAACATGCGAATTGCGCCCACGGGAACCAAATCGCCAAATCCAACCGTGGTATAAACAACCGACGAGTAATACACAAAATCGATGAGATTACCCTGTTCAATGCCCTGGATATGGCCCAATTCAATGCCATGCTGCACTAGGATATAGCCAATCGCGAAAATCCAAATTTCGAGGATATGGGCAATCAGCAATCCAAACATCACCAGCAACACACCAATACGCTTATGAACATGTGCGCCCAGGGTTGAACCCAAGAAGCGCAGCGCTTCATAGTGCAAGATGACGCAAATCGAAACGATGCAGCTCGCGATGATTAAAATAACGAAATAGTGCATAGGGGTCGGTTAAGCCAGAAATAAGCCAATTTTACAGGGACTACCCATTGAGTAGACAAGTCAATTAATCAGAAACTAAGCTTCTGAATTGATGAGGGGATTGTGCAGGAAAAAGGAAAACCTCCCTCAGCGTTAGAGCAGTGTGGTTGCTGAGGGAGTGGGTTTATAAAACGGTGTGGAGATTAGTGGCCGGATTCACGCATATGTTTCATGGCTTCTTCGGTATGTTTGGCTGCTTCACCCGCATGGTCCATTTCCGCATGTTTGATCGCTTCTTCCAAATGCTTGATGGCTTCATCCATGTGTTTATGCGCATCCGCATGTTCTTTGCCCGCTGCTTTGGCGTGTGCCAAACTTTCTTTGGCATGTTTCAACAGCTCTTTGGCGTGCCCCATTTCCCCATGCGCCTTCGCTTCTCCCGCATGTTCCATGGCGGCAGACGTATGCGCGGCATCGCCTGCTAACAGCGGTGCGCTGAGAAACATAGCCAACACACCCATTGCGATACTATTTCGTATCAATTTCATCGAAAACTCCTTTAACGGTTACATGATTGATGACTACTGACATCCAGTCCTATTGACATTGATTTACTCAACTCAGTTCCATGCTAGATATTTTTAAAGTGCATCGCAATAAGTGCTAACCCTTATAGACGATGGTGGTTCAAGCAGATAAACTGGTCTATTTAGCATGTCAGCATTGGTCGATTGGCAGTACACTATAGCCATTTGAAATTACTACCAGTCACATGACCGAAGAACAACGCCGACAGTTGCAGCAACAGCTCTGGAATATCGCCAATACCCTGCGCGGCAAGATGAATGCCGATGAATTTCGCGATTACATCCTGGGGTTCATTTTTTACAAATACCTGTCCGAGAAAGTTGAACGCTTTGCTGATTCCATCCTGGAACAAGATGGGCTGAAATTTGCCACCATCGATGAACAAACCGCTGAAGGCGCAGAAATCGTGCAAGCAGTGCATGAGGCGGCGGTGACGGAGCTGGGTTATTTCCTCAAGCCGTCTGAACTGTTCCACGCCATTGCGATGAAAGGCAACAGCCAATCGGATAGCGATACGG